>JAFWSY010000192.1 GCA_017519155.1 Eubacterium sp. | reverse complement strand
GTGTATTCTTTTCCGAAAACTGTCATATCGTGATGAATGGAGATGAATATCAGGAGATTGTTTGCAGGAATAAGCTGGGTATCCTTGAAATCGATAATCATAGTGAAGCCGGTGTATGTTCGGTACGTTTACCAAATTATCATACTCTGATCGATAATGGCTGCCGTTATTATTATTTTGGCGGAGATATCACGTATGGAATGACTCTGGAAGAGGATATGACTTATAAGGGCAGTCTGAACCTTGTTGACGGAATCCTTGATCTTAATGGACATACTCTTACAGTTGGGAAAAATTTTATTCAGCATTCAGGTACTCTAAAGATCAATGGAGGAAAGCTTATTGTTGGTAGTTTTACCGAAATGGCCGAGATAACAGGGAAACCTGGTGATGTTATTGTTATGGAAAATGACAAGGATACCATCATTGTCGAGAATAAATTTGAAATGCAGTACAGCGCCTTTCCGGAGATAAGTAAGGGAGAGATCATCATTAAGGGCAATCTAAATATAAATACCAATAATATAAAAGATGGTATACAGAGGCTGCCGGGAAATGTCACATTTGTTATAGCAGGAGATAAGCCGCAAAAGCTTTATGATCAAAATGTTATCCTTCCGAATATAAGATTTGAAAATACAGACGTAGCTACATTAAGTGAAGTAATGGTTGCCGGAAAAGTAACAGATGAAACCGACAAAACAGGAGGCAGGATTACAGGAAATCTTTTGATCGATAATTTGTCACAGCTTGAAGATGGCTTCTTTGGCGGAAGTATAAAGCTGCAGGAGAATTCTGTTTTAAATGGCAATGTTACTGTAAAGGGAAGCCTTAGTGTGGGTAAGAATGCAGGAATAAATCTGAACGGATATTCTTTAACAGCAGGTGGAATGGTATTGGATTATGGCTCAAGATTCATCATGAATAAGAAGAGTGACAGGCTTACAGTAAATGGTGATCTTACAGTTTGTGGTGTGGATATATATGATACCGGAAAAAGAGTTATCACAAATGGTCAGATTGAGGTGTATGGTAACCTGACAAGTAAAGCAATATATGGCTTTACAGCTTCAGGTGAACATAAGGTGATCGTCAGCAGTAAGAATCCTGACGGAAGCATAGAGAAAAGACAAATAAATTTCGATAGTACCAATACGAGTAAGGCAAAGCTGAAAAAACTCATTCTTCGCGGGATTGAAGAGGATTTTACATTCAATATCTCTAAGGAGAAAGTGGCTGAAGAGATCATTTATGACTATACGATAAGAGACTATCTTGCAGTGGAAGGACTACATGCTGAAGATGTAACAGAGAGTACAGTTACACTTAAATTCACAGATTCAAACAGTGTAAGCGGTGAAGGAAAAACAGCAGGAACGGTAGATTATAATAATGCTAATACAGACAGTATAACCAATGATAATTCCGACGAGCCAGAATACTACAACGAATATAAGTTCAAGATCTTTCGTGATGGTGTACCGGTCACAGTAACAAAGGATACAACATTTACAGATAAGAATCTTACGCCGGAGACAAGCTATGAATACAGCGTTATTGTATTTGACAGATATGGTAATACGTCTCCTTCGTCAGGAAGTATAAAAGTAACTACCACGGAAGACACGACACCACCTACAGCACCGCAGAACCTTGCAGTAACCGGAAGAACCGGCAGCAGTATAATGCTTGGCTGGGAGCAGTCTTCTGACAGGAGAGGTGTCACCGGTTATCAGATCTACAGAGATGATGAGCTGATAGCTTCAGATGTTAAAACTGCGTCCTATAAGGATACAGGACTTGAAAAGGACAGAACATATGAATATACAGTGCGGGCTGTGGATGCATCGGGCATCACCTCGGAAGAGAGTGAGGCTGTCACAGCCTCTGTTGCTATGCCTTTTATTTCAAAGATTGTACCGGATAATGCAGTATTTGGAAGAAGCAGCATAAAGTTTAATGTATTTTTTAACGACTATGGTTCAGATGTAAATAATGAACTGAATATTTATCTTTTTGATGAGGCAGGCAGTAAATGGATCCAGCTGAATGATAAAAGGATAGAAACAGAGAAAACAAAAATCGGAGAAAAAAGAGCTGAGTTTATATGGAACACAGAAAAGCTCTATGATGAGGCTTCCGGAAGCTTCAAACAGGCTAATGTACAGATAAGATTTATTTTATCTGACGAAGATGGAAATGAGTGTACATTTGACAATAATTACAGCCTTGACGGCACGGCTCCGGCTGCACCGGAAAATATACAGGCTGTAGATGAAAATGGCATCATAAAGGTAACCTGGGATAATTCAACAGAGGCAGATTTTGCGTATTATAAGGTGTGGAGAGCCATCGTTAATGGGGATGATTCTGCAAATCAAAACGATAATAATGGCACACAGATTTTAATAGACGATGACGACCAAGTGGTTTATAAGCCTGTCAGTATAATACGTGATAAGCATGAGAATGAATACATAGATAACAGTCTTGAAGAGGGCTGTAAGGTCAGATATATGGTATCAGCTACTGATATCTATGGAAATATAAGTGATTTTTCGGAAATAGTTGAAATACAGGTGGGAAATGATGAAGAAGAACCGGTAGTATTGTCTGTAGATATACAATGTAATACCGGCAGTGGAATAAGCTATACAGATCCTTCTACTCAGGGCGGTAC
>JAFWSY010000191.1 GCA_017519155.1 Eubacterium sp. | reverse complement strand
GAAAAAATAAAGGAGAAGAAATAATGTCAGAAAAGAAAATCATGGGAACTGTTTACTATGTAGATATTAATGCAGATCGCGGCGGGGACGGAACTAAAGAAAAGCCATTCAAATATATAAATGATGCTGCTAAAGTTGCCTCGTCCGGAGATGAAGTATTGGTGGCTCCCGGAATATACAGAGAATATGTATGTCCCGAAAATGCAGGAACAAAGGATGCACCTGTAGTATATCGTTCTACCGAACCTCTCGGAGCTGTGATCACCGGAGCAGAGCTGCTTACCGGCTGGACCAGGTATGAGGGAAATGTATGGACTGCCCGTGTTGAAAACGGGATATTCGGAACCTACAACCCATATACTACATTTGTCTGCGGCGACTGGTACTTTGCACCTACAGTGCGTCATACCGGAGCTGTTTTCATAAATGATCTTATGATGTATGAAACAGTAAGTCTCGAAGAATGTATCAAGGGAGAGGCTGATCCATGTGCATGGAATCAGGAAGAATCAAAGTATAAATGGTATACTGAACAGGATGGGGATACAACTGTTCTCTATGCTAATTTCCGCGACCTCGATCCTAATAAAGAAAAGGTAGAAATAAGCGTTCGTCGTAACTGCTTTATGCCTGACAGAAACGGAGTAAACTATATTACCGTAAGCGGTTTTAATATCACCAAGGGTGCTACAACCTGGGCACCTCCGGCTGCATATCAGGATGGTCTCATCGGACCTCACTGGAGCAAGGGCTGGATAATCGAAGACTGTGAAGTAAGCAACAGCAGATGCTGTGGTATATCCCTCGGCAAATACCGTGATCCCGAGAATGATATGTACTTCTATACCAAGCATGTTAAGAGTCCGACTCAGATGGAGCGTGACGCTGTATGCCGCGGACAGTATCATGGCTGGCTTAAGGAAAAGGTAGGAAGCCATATAATCAGAAGATGTCATATCCATCACTGCGAGCAGACCGGTATAGTCGGAAGAATGGGCGGAGTATTCTCAACCATCGAAGACTGTCACATCCATCATGTATGTAATTCACAGCAGCTGGGTGGAGCTGAAACCGCAGGAATCAAACTTCATGCAGCAATAGATGTTACCATCAGAAGAAATCATATCCATAACTGTATTATGGGTGTATGGCTTGACTGGCAGGCACAGGGCGCAAGAGTAACCCAGAATCTTATGCATGATAATCAGCGTCCTGAAGGCAGAGAGGCTGCTCAAGGTGCTATGTTCAGTACCGATGTTTTCATAGAAGTTGGACACGGTCCTACACTTGTGGATAATAACCTGCTTCTCTCCAACGTATCCATAACTATACCGAGCGAAGGAATAGCCGTTGTTCATAACCTTGTTGCAGGTTCCTTCAGTCTTATCAATTCCGGAGTAGATTCGGAAGTAAACGGACAGCGTGAACCACGTTATACTCCTTACCACATAAGACACAGGACAGAGGTTGCCGGCTTTATGACAATCCTTCATGGAGATGACAGGATCTACAATAACATTTTTGTACAGAAGTTCCCGGTTATTGAAGATAAGAAAGATCCGAAAACTCCGGACCACAGCGTTGTCGGAACAGATGTATTTGATATCTTCCCAACCTACGATGAATGGTATGCAAACTTCAAGATGGATGAGGAACCTGATATGGGCGCTCTGGCAACCTATCATTTCGGACACCTTCCGGTATGGGTAGAGGGAAATGCGTACTTCAACGGTGCAACCGTATGTAAGCATGAAACAGAAAAGTTTATAGATACGGAAAATACCGCAGAAATTGATGTGATTGAGAAGGACGGAAGCTACTCTGTTAAGACAAATATCTATTCACTTCTCGGTGATTATAAGAACAGAATAATCAACAGCGATATACTGGGAATCGCCTTTGAACCTGAACAGAGATTCGAGAATCCTGACGGTTCAGAAATAATCTTCGACAAAGATTACTTTGATGAAAAGAGAGGCCTTTCCACCATTCCGGGACCATTTGCAGATCCCGCCCTTGCAACAAAAATCTTATTCTAAACACGAAAAAATGTGACAGTTTGAACCTGGTTCAACTGTCACATTTTTTCAGGTCCCGGGAGCCCTCGGTGCTTTGCACCGTTTCCCGGCACTTCTAAAGCCACTTTTTCTTTTTGAAGAACCAGAGGCCGCCGATTATGATAGCAAGACTGAGTACTATTACTCCGGGATAGCCCCATTTGGTCTGAAGCTCCGGCATATATCTGAAGTTCATTCCGTACCATCCAACGATGAGGGTAAGGGGCATGAATATGGTTGTAACCACTGTCAGCAGGGTCATTATCCTGTTCTGCTTAACGTCAATCTGGGTATGATACATATCTCGAAGCTGCATGGTGTAATCACGAAGTGAGCTGGCTGTATCATACAGTCTCGTTACTCTGTCTGTGAAAAGTCTGAAATATCTGGTATTCTCGGCCTTAAAGAAATTGTTTTCGTTTTCCGTAAGTTCCTGTCCCATGTCTATAAGCTGCTCGTAATGTATTCTCAGCTCACGAAGATCGCTTCGTATCTCATTCACTCTGGTGAGACCGGTCTCAGTGGACATATCCATCATATCATCCTCGATACTGTCCAGTTCCTTTTCGTAGCCCTCCAGAAGTGTCAGATCTCTGTGGATGATTGTTTCAAGGAAATCATATATGAATCGTTCCATACACGGAACTCTCCACTTCTTGGTTCTGGCGATTTTCTTAAGTATCCTCTTTACAACTCCTGTAGAATCAATAAAAACTATTCCCTTTTCATCCAGCGCAAATGCGTACTGATAATCCTTACCGCATATATCTCTTCTGCTGGGTACGGAAAATGTACCGGTCAGCGAATCGTAGTTCACCTCGGCCTTTGTATTATGAATATCATTTAAACTGATATCCAACTCTATACCCATATCGAAAACGCTCTGTGACTCCTGCCACTGCTGAAGCGTAAGTACCGCAACGTACTGGTATTCCCCTTTTCGGATATCACTCTCATCACATTCCGTTAATGAAGATTTAATCAGATAATACATAATGTTCTCTCCTGACATTATTGTTTTATAGTAGACAGGATTTCATCCACGTATCTTTCAAGATACGGATCCATTTCCTGTGTCAAATCGTATTGTCTCAGCATATGAACTATACATCCTGCTATCTGTTCCGTAAGAAATACCACCCTGTCATTCATATTCAGAATATCGGGCCGGTATTTTTTTCCTTCCCACAAACTGACATCACAGCCTGCCTCAGACAGTTCTTTTATGAGTCTGGAAAATGTTCCCTTAACATCCAGTTCTGTCAGCCTTCTGTAGGTCCATTTATAATATGGCGGATACTCTCTCTTCATAAGAAAGAATAATTCCATCGCCGATTCCAGTCCCTGCATATGACAGAGTCTGGCCGCCACCACATCTCCTCTCGTCATACATCGGGCGTAATTCACCTGCAGAGCAGCAGAGAATTTGTGGAGTGCATTTACTATCCTTATCTTCCATATCTTATCGGGATAATAATCTAGCAGAAGTTTCCTGAATGCAGTAAAGCTTCCCAGATCATCCCTGAAGACTATACCATTAACTGCAGTTGCCAGACAGTTATGATCCAGAGTATTCCAGTCCTCTTCGGTAATGATCATATCCCTGGTATTGGCATTAAAACTCAAGATACTGGAATAGAATCCATGAATGGTCATTACTCCACGTCTTTCACTCAGTCGCCTGGTAAGATTGTTTCCTTCCTGCTGACTGACTATTTTTTCATATTCACAGTCAAGACTCTTTCCTATAAGCGAATAGTCTTCATCCGTGAGCCATAGACAGACACCGGTTCCGAAATCATGATCTCTCGATACAAAATCATCATACCCAAAACAGTCCGAGCCTTCGCCTGCAACTCCAACAGCTATCCTTTCCTCATATGCACCGAACTCATCATGTATCATCGGCGCCACTATATTTTCATAAAACCTTCTGCTGCTATCCAGCTTATATAATCTTTCTGATATCATCTATGACCTTCTCAAAATGCTCTATCATTATACCATGCTTTGCTTCTATTTCATCCACATTCTTATCCTTGGCTGCCATCTCCAGATGCTTAGCTTCTTCTGACAGATCATTTATACCAAGTGTCTTAGTGGAGCTTTTCAGAGCATGAACATATATCTCGTAATTCTTCCAGTCTTTATTAATAAAAAAGTTCTGAATTGTTTTTTTTCTGTCCTCTGAATCATTTACAAAATCATTGATAAGTTCCAGATAAAAGTCCTGATCTTCCATTGTAAATGACAGACCATCCTCTGTACTTATTCCGATAGCCTTTAATCCGGACAGTATAGCCTGTATGTCTTTCTTATCCTCTTTATTAACATCCTGCCAGGCTGATGCAGTAAACACGTCCAGTGGTTCTTCTTGCTTTTTATCCTCCTGTTTTTCCTCTATTTCAGGAGTATCTATCTTCTCTGTCGGAAGCCACTTATGCAGCATATCGGACAGATCCCAGCCATTAACCGGCTTGGTGATATAATCGGAAAATCCGTTTTCCATATACATTTCCTTTGCACCTGAGATCGCATTTGCGGTAAGCGCAATGACAGGAACTTTATCTATATCTGCCTCCGGATCTTCCCTTAATTTCTTCAGAGTTTCTATTCCATCCATTTCAGGCATCTGATGATCCATAAAGATACAGTCATAGGAATTCTTTTTGATAAGCTCTATGGCCTCAGCTCCACTAAGGGCAGTATCTATGTTCATCTTTGATTTTTTCAGAAGCCCCGTAAATACCTTCAGGTTCAGCTCTACATCATCAACCACAAGTATACGTGCGTCAGGAGCTATGAAGTCCTCCTCGAACACATTTACTTCATCCCGTAGCCTAGCCCGTTCTTTTTCAAAATCTCCCACAGGTTCTGCATCCACTATCTGCTGCATGAGGAAGAAGAAGAAAACTGAGCCTTGTCCATAGACACTCTTTACTTCCAGCTTACTTCCCATCAGGTTCAGACATTTCATGGAAATAGGGAGTCCGAGTCCCGTGCCCTCTATCTTACGGTTATTCTCATCCTCAACACGGCTGAACTCAGAGAACAGCATTTCCGTATTCTCTTCCTTAATTCCTATACCGGTGTCACTTACTGAAAATAACAGTTTAACTTCTTTATCATTTTTTTTATTAAGTTTTTCGGCTTTTATCTGAAGCGTTATTCCACCCTTCTGAGTGTACTTAACTGCATTAGTCAGGAGATTCGTAAGCACCTGGGATATTCTGACATCATCACCCATAAGTTTTCTTGGTATCTTCCTGTCTATATCCAGAGTTACATCCAGTCCTTTATCCTCTGCTCTCGGTGTGATCATTTTTACAAGCGAAGATACCATTTCCACTACATCGTATTCCTGGGGAACAATCTCCATTTTACCCGCCTCTATCTTGGAAAGATCAAGAATATCATTTACCAGTGAAAGGAGCGACTGACCACTGTTTTTTATATTCGTAGCATAAGTTATTGTATCCTCTTCTTTGCTTTCACGAAGAATCATCTCATCAAAGCCTAGAACCGCATTTATCGGAGTACGTATCTCATGAGACATATTTGCCAGGAACTCTGTCTTAACCTGATTTGCGCGCCACGCCTCCTGTTTCGCATTTTCCAGCTCATCCATAGTATTGATCAGCTTACGATAATCCGGAGTTTCAAGAGAAAAAAGAATCATGAGCAGCGCGATAGGAATCAGACCATAGGTCAGATATATATCCTGGAAAACAAAGAACTGCAGGAACATAGTAAAGAATACTACGAAGATAAATGCAACGCTGGATATCCACTGCTTCTTATCAAAACATTTTCTATGACGGATAATATTGAAAAGTGCTGAAATAGCAAAGAGCGCAGGAACAACATATCCCAAAGCATAAAGCGGACCATGCTTATATATTCCGTCATCGTCAAAATAAAATGCGAGCTTGGTAACCGGATTAAGAACACCATGAAGAACATACGCCACAAATACTATTTTTCTGATGAGCATATAGATCTTATTCTCGATCACCACATCTATGTAGCTTACTATATAACCTTCAAATTCCACCGCAGTTGCTGCAGCAAACATGAAATAAACAGTCGTCAGTATAACATTCAGTAAATTCAGTTTGGGATTTTCCAGAGAAAATGTAAATGCAGTGAGCATGTCAAAAAACTGGGCACCGAGAATGAAATAAAGCATCTTCTTAAATGCCCTGTCACTTCTGTTGCTTTCAACATAACTTACATGAAAATAATAGGTAATAACAAGCGTTACCATCATCCCCATTATCTCAAAATCAATGTTATACTTCAGCATAAAACCCCTTCTCCTAAACTGAAAAAACACTACCTCAATCTTATCATTAAAATCGAGATAGTGCCATATTATTTTGATTATTGTACGTCATTTTTATACGTATATTTTTATTTCCATTTGATAGATATCAGAGATGTAACAAGAGATATTCCCATTCCGATCAGCGTTATATAAGTAATTATTCCCTGAGGAACATGTAGTAATACAAGCACATTATTAAAGTATGTTCCCACAATACCAAGGATTCCGCCAAGTATCGGTCCAAGTATCCAGATACCTTTTCTTATTTCTCTCTTTTCATGACAGATAACGGCTATAAAAAGAGGGAATATAACACCGGGTGTATAGATAGAATATGCACCGGTAAGAAGCGTCATGATATCTCCTCTTCCCGCCATTGCAAGTATAAGGGAAAGT
>JAFWSY010000190.1 GCA_017519155.1 Eubacterium sp. | reverse complement strand
GAAGCACTTAACCGTGCAGGCGTTGCTGCAGATCAGGTAGACCATGTATATATGGGTTGTGTAATTCAGGCCGGACAGGGACAGAACGTTGCACGTCAGGCTTCTATCAAAGCAGGTCTTCCTGTTGAGACTCCTGCAGTAACTGTAAATGTTGTCTGTGGTTCAGGTCTTAACTGCGTAAATATGGCTGCACAGATGATCCAGGCTGGCGATGCTGATATCGTTGTTGCCGGTGGTATGGAGAATATGTCAATGGCTCCATTTGCACTTCCTAACGGACGTTACGGATACAGAATGACATGGCCATCAAACAGCCAGGGCGCTCTTGTAGACACAATGGTTAAGGACGCACTTTGGGATGCATTTAACGACTATCATATGATTAAAACTGCTGATAATGTAGCTGAGCAGTGGGGACTTACACGTGAAGAGCTTGATGAGTTTGCAGCTAATTCACAGCAGAAGTGCCAGAAGGCTATGGAGTCCGGCGCATTTAAGAGAGAAATTGTTCCTGTAGAGATAAAGAAGAAGAAAGAGACAGTTGTTTTTGATACAGACGAGAACCCTAGAGCAGGTATCACAGCTGAAGGTCTTGCAAAGATGAGAGCTATCAATCCTGATGGATATGTTACAGCTGGTAACGCTTCAGGTATTAACGACGGAGCAGCTGCAATCGTTGTTATGTCTGCTGAGAAGGCAGAGGAGCTCGGTGTTAAGCCTATGGCTACATTTGTTGGCGGAGCACTTGCAGGTGTTGCGCCTGAGATCATGGGTGTTGGTCCTGTTGCTGCTACAAAGAAGGTTATGGCTAAGACAGGTTATAAGATTGAAGACTTCGATGTAATCGAAGCTAATGAGGCTTTTGCTGCACAGTCAGTTGCAGTTGGTAAGGACCTCGGAATAGATGTAGAGAAGCAGCTTAACCCTCGTGGTGGTGCTATCGCACTTGGACACCCGGTTGGTGCTTCAGGATGCCGTATCCTTGTAACACTTCTTCATGAGATGGAAGATATGGATCTCAAGAAGGGTCTTGCAACACTTTGTATAGGTGGCGGTATGGGCTGCGCTACTATAGTAGAGAGAGATTAATCAGGGCTCGATTACGAAGTAATCGAGTGGAGCGAAGCGACCAGTAGCTGCGGGTTCTGCTTGCTGGTAAGCAAGTAGAAGCAGGCAGCGTTAAACTAGAAGCCCAGGGCTAGCAGGGCTCGATTACCACTCTATAAAAGGAGATATAAAAATGGCTGAATTTGTAACATATGAGCAGGACGGATTTGTTGGCGTTATAACAATCAATCGTCCACAGGCTCTTAACGCTCTTAATTCTCAAGTTCTTGAAGACCTTGAGGAGACATTTAAAGCAGTTGATCTTGAATCAACACGTGCACTTGTACTTACAGGTGCAGGCGAGAAATCATTTGTTGCCGGAGCAGATATCGGTGAGATGTCTACACTTACTAAGGCAGAAGGTGAAGCTTTCGGAAAGAAGGGAAATGATATCTTCAGAATGATCGAGACATTTCCTATTCCTGTAATTGCTGCAGTTAATGGTTTTGCACTTGGCGGTGGCTGTGAGATAGCTATGAGCTGCGATATCAGAATATGTTCTGAAAATGCACTCTTTGGTCAGCCTGAGGTTGGTCTCGGAATCACACCTGGATTCGGCGGTACACAGAGACTTGCTCGTATCATCGGTGTTGGAATGGCTAAGCAGCTTATTTACACAGCACGTAATATTAAGGCTGAGCAGGCTAAGGCTATCGGTCTTGTAAATGATGTATATCCACAGGAAGAGCTTCTAGAGCAGGCAAAGAAACTTGCATCTATCATAGCTGCTAATGCACCTATAGCTGTAAGAAACTGCAAGAAGGCTATAAATGACGGTCTTGATGCTTCTATGGATGAAGCAATTGTAATAGAAGAAAAGCTGTTCGGTGACTGCTTTGAGACAGAAGACCAGAGAGCTGCAATGGCTAACTTCCTTGAGAAGGATAAAGAAAAGAAACTTAAGGTTGTACCTTTCAAGAACAAATAAATTATTCAGGAGGACTTATAAATGAAGGTTGGCGTTATCGGCGCAGGAACAATGGGCCAGGGCATCGCTAAGGCATTTGCTCAGGTTGACGGATATGAAGTTGCACTTTGCGATATCAAGCAGGAGTGGGCTGATGGTGGTAAGGATAAGATAGCTAAGGGTTATGCTAGACTTGTTGCTAAAGAAAAGATGACTCAGGAGCAGGTTGATGCTATCCTTGCAAAGATCACACCGGGACTTAAAGAAGATATATGTGCAGACTGCGATCTCATCGTAGAAGCAGCATTTGAAAATATGGAAGTTAAGAAGACTACATTTGCTGAGCTTGACAAGATCTGCAAGCCGGAGTGTATATTTGCTTCCAACACATCAAGTCTTTCAATTACTGAAATTGGAAATGGTCTTACAAGACCTATGGTAGGAATGCATTTCTTCAATCCTGCTGACAGAATGAAGCTTGTTGAGGTTATTGCCGGAGTTAATACTCCTGCAGAGACTGTAGAAGAAATCGTTAAGATAGCAGAAGCTATCGGTAAGACACCTGTACAGGTTAACGAAGCTGCTGGTTTCGTTGTAAACAGAATCCTTATTCCTATGATAAATGAAGCTGCATTTATCAAGATGGAAGGTGTATCAGACATAGCAGGTATCGATGCTGCTATGAAGCTTGGTGCTAATCATCCTATGGGACCGCTTGAACTGGGTGATTTCGTAGGTCTTGATATCTGTCTTGCAATCATGGATGTTCTTTATGCAGAGACAGGCGACAGCAAATATCGTGCATGCCCACTCCTTCGTAAGATGGTACGTGGCGGTAATCTCGGAGTTAAGTCCGGTCGTGGTTTCTATCAGTACAATGAAGACCGTACAAAGACACCTGTAGATGCACTGTAAATAACACAAAAAAGATGACAATTTTTCATCAGGTGAAAAACTGTCATCTTTTGATAGTTAAAAATTTATGGAGGAATAATCATGGATTTCACACTTGATAAAAAACATGAGATGGCCAGAGGTCTTTTCAAAGACTTTGCTGAAAATGAAGTAAAGCCTCTTGCTATGGAGATTGACGAAGAACATAGATTTCCGAGTGAGACTGTTGAAAAGATGGCTAAGTCAGGCTTTCTCGGTATTCCGGTACCAAAGGAATATGGCGGACAGGGATGTGACATACTTACTTATATCATGGCTGTAGAAGAGATGGCTAAGGTTTGTGCAACTACTTCAGTTATTCTTTCTGCTCATACCTCACTCTGTATTGATCCGATTCTTACATACGGAACACAGGAGCAGAAGGATAAGTATATAGCTGATCTTGCTACAGGAAGAAAGCTTGGTGCATTTGCACTTACTGAGCCGGGCGCAGGTACTGATGCTCAGATGCAGCAGACTAAGGCTGTTCTTGATGGTGAAGAATGGGTACTTAACGGTTCCAAGTGCTTCATCACAAATGGTAAGGTTGCTGATGTTTATATCGTTATTGCTGTTACAGGTATCGTTGAAAAGCGCGGCCGCAAGATGAAGGAAATATCTGCTTTCATCGTAGATAAGGATACTCCGGGCTTCTCATTCGGTACTAAGGAAAACAAGATGGGAATCTGTGGTTCATCCACATATGAACTTATATTTGAAGATGCCCGTATACCTAAGAATGCACTTCTTGGTGCTCAGGGCAAGGGCTTCGGTATAGCTATGCATACACTTGATGGTGGACGTATCGGTATAGCTGCACAGGCTCTCGGTATAGCAGAAGGTGCTCTTGAGAGAACTATTGCATATACAAAGGAGAGAAAGCAGTTCGGCAGAAGTATTTCTGCATTCCAGAATACTCAGTTCCAGCTGGCTGATATGGCTACTAAAGTTGAAGCTGCTAAGATGCTCGTTTATAAGGCTGCTATGAAGAAGCAGGAGTTCGCTGACGGAGCAAAGGTTTCCTACAGCGTAGAAGCTGCTATGGCTAAGCTTTTTGCAGCAGAGACAGCTATGGAAGTTACTACAAAGGCTGTTCAGCTTCATGGTGGATACGGATACATCAAGGAATACGAGATAGAGCGTATGATGCGTGATGCAAAGATAACTGAAATATATGAGGGAACCAGCGAAGTTCAGCGCATGGTTATCTCAGGAAATATATTAGCGTAAGGAGGGTACAGGCGTGAAAATAGTTGTTTGTATAAAACAGGTACCTGATACAAAAGGTGGAGTTAAGTTCAAGCCGGATGGTACTCTCGATAGAAATGCAATGATATCTATAATGAATCCTGATGATAAGGCAGGTCTTGAGGCTGCACTTAGAATCAAGGATGAGCAGGGTGCTGAAATCACAGTTGTAACAATGGGTCTTCCAAAGGCTGAAGATGTACTTCGTGAAGCACTTGCTATGGGAGCTGATAATGCTGTTCTTGTAACAGACAGAAGACTTGCAGGAGCTGATACATGGGCTACTTCCCAGACTATCGCAGCTGCAATCAGAAAGCTCGATTACGATCTTATAATAACAGGCCGTCAGGCTATAGATGGAGATACTGCACAGGTTGGTCCGCAGATATCAGAACACCTCGGACTTCCTCTTATATCATATGCAGAAGAGCTTAAGGTTGAGGGCGACAGTGTGATAGTAAAGAGACAGTATGATGACAGACATCATATCCTTAAGGCTAAGATGCCATGTCTTATCACAGCTCTTTCAGAGTTAAATGAGCCTAGATATATGACTCCGGGCGGAATCTTCGATGCTTTTGAAAAAGAGATAACAGTGTGGGACAGAGATGCACTTGATACTCTTGATGATTCAAATATAGGACTTAAGGGTTCTCCTACACAGATTGCCAAGGCTTCCGACAAGGTTGCTAAGGGTGCCGGTGAGAAGGTTGCACCGGAATCAGCAAATGAGGCAGCCGACTACATAATCGGCAAGCTTGCAGAGAAGTTTGTTATATAGGAGGATTAGAAAATGTCTTTAGAAGAATATAAGGGTGTGTATGTCTTTGCCCAGCAGATAGACAATCATATCACTGAGATAACATACGAGCTCATGGGTAAAGCTATAGAGCTTGCAAAAGACCTGGATACAGAGGTTGTTGCAGTTCTCTGTGGTTCAGATATAGAAAATAAAGTTTTTCATCTTAAAGAACATGGAGCAGACAGGATAATCCTCATAGATGATCCTGAACTTAAGGAATACAGAACAGAACCTTATGCACATGCTCTTTCGGAAGTAATTAATAAGTATAAACCGGATGTATTCCTCATCGGTGCTACAGCTATAGGTCGTGATCTTGCTCCTCGTGTATGTGCAAGAGTTCATACAGGACTTACAGCAGACTGTACTTCACTTGAGATAGGCGATTTCCCACTTAATGCTATTCCGGGTAAAGAAGATCAGCAGAAACATAATCAGCTGCTCATGACTAGACCTGCATTTGGCGGAAATACAATCGCCACAATAGCTTGTCCTGAATTCAGACCTCAGATGGCTACCGTAAGACCGGGAGTTATGAAGAGATCTCCTAAGGAAGTAGGAAGAGAGTGTGAGGTTGTTAAGTTCAACCCCGGATTCACTCCTGATAATAAATACGTTGAGATTCTTGATATCATTAAGTCTGTATCAGAGACAGTTGATATCCAGAAGGCTAAGATACTTGTAGCCGGCGGACGTGGTGTTGGATCAGCTGAGAACTTCCAGATACTTAAGGATCTTGCTGATGCTCTCGGAGGAGAGGTAGCATGTTCTCGTGCAGCCGTAGATAATGGCTGGATGTCAAAGGATCATCAGGTTGGCCAGACAGGTAAAACAGTTAGACCACTTGTATACTTTGCTATCGGTATCTCAGGTGCTATACAGCATACTGCAGGTATGGAGGAATCAGAGATAATCATTGCTATTAACAAGGATGAATCAGCTCCGATTTTCGATGTAGCTGACTATGGAATAGTTGGTGATTTAAATAAGATAGTTCCACTGTTAACTGAAGGAATCAAAGCACGTAAAGCAAGTTTATCTGAAGAAGATTAAGAATATTATTTCCCCACACCTTAACTGTCAGTATTACTGACTTTTGTGTGGGGAGTATTGCTTTTAAGATAAGGAGGTTAATATGGATCCGAGAAGTAGTAACAGACAAAAAACTACAACAGGTAATTCTAAAGGCGTTCATCGTCGTGGTGAAGGACTTGGTACCGGACCTGTAGGAAGACAGGATGCTTATTCCGGAAGAAAGACTTCTTCATCGGGTGGGGGTAACAGAGCTGCCAAAATAGGCGGAGGCTCCGGAACATTAGTTATAATTATCATTGTATTATTCCTCTTATTCGGAAGAGGCGGTGGATCGGGAACAGGTTCATCAGGTGTTTCTACAACAGGACTTGGTTCGGGAATGAATGATTATTCTTCCTCAAGTACAAGTAACGTAGGAAGCGGCGCAAGTACAACATCCTTCGGCGATGTAACAAGTCTCTTCGGAGGTTTCTCCGGTGCTTCTACATCATCAGGCTGGCAGAACGGTCTCGATAATACAGGTAAGCTTAATAAAGAAGTATCAAGCCAGGCTCGTGAGAAGAGAACTAAGATCCTCGGAAACGGACAGGATACCTGGACAATCATGGTATATATGTGCGGTACTGACCTTGAATCAAGAAGCGGAATGGCTTCAAGTGATCTTGGTGAGATGGCATCAGCTAATATACCGGAAAATGTAAATCTTATTGTTTACACAGGTGGATGTAACGGCTGGAAGACTAGTGGAATTAGCAATAAGACTAATCAGATATTCAGACTTCACAGTGGCAAGATGGAACAGCTTGTAGCAGATGACGGCGACAAGCCTATGACAGACCCTAACACACTGATACATTTCCTGGATTATTGCGGAAGCAACTATGAAGCAAACAGAAAGGCTCTTATTTTCTGGGATCACGGCGGCGGCTCAATCACTGGCTACGGCTATGATGAGAAGCATAAGAACGAAGGTTCCATGGACCTTTCAGAGATAAATCAGGCACTTAAGACTTCAGGCCAGACCTTTGACTGGATCGGTTTCGATGCATGTCTTATGGCTACACTTGAAACTGCTCAGATGTGCAGCAATTATGCAGATTACCTCATTGCTTCAGAAGAGACTGAGCCGGGTGTAGGCTGGTATCATACTAAGTGGGTAAATGCAATCGGTGAGAATACATCTATCCCAACTCTTGAGCTTGGACAGATAATCGTAGACAGCTTCGTAGAAGAATGTAACAGAGTCTGCGGTGGTCAGAAGACAACACTTTCAGTTATCGACCTTGCTGAGTTCTCACAGACAGTACCTTCGAAGTTGAAGGCATTTTCCACAGCTACTACAGAGCTTATTAAAGGAAAAGAATATAAGACAGTTTCAGATGCAAGAGCCGGAACAAGAGAATTTGCCACATCTTCTAAGATCGACCAGATCGACCTTGTAAACTTCGCAAATTCCATCGGAACAGAAGAGGCTAAGGCACTTTCAGAAACAGTTCTTGAAGCAGTTAAATATAACAAGACATCCAGATCCATGACAAATGCTTACGGCGTTTCTATGTACTTCCCTTATAAGAAGGCTTCTAAGGTTGGTATCGTTTCAGCCATAAACAAGAACATCGGTGTGGATGATGAATTAAACAGATGTATGCAGGCATTTGCCGGACTTGAAACCACAGGACAGGCTTCAGCCGGTGGACAGGGCTCTGCTTACAGCTCACTTCTGGGTATGGGGGGTACAGGAACATCTTCAGGTACTACTTCAGGCTCAGATGCTATCGGAGCACTCCTCAGTGCATTTCTTTCAGGTGACAGAAGCATCGAAGGAATGGACAGCGCAGATGCTCAGTACATGAGTGACAATGCAGTATACGATCCTGATGCAGCAGCAGATTATGTTGCAAACAATCAGTTCGATCCTTCAAAGCTTGTATGGAAACAGCAGAGCGATGGAACACATTTACTGGAAATGTCAAAGGCTGACTGGAGTCTTATACAGAATCTTCAGGTAAATATGTTCGTTGACGATGGTGAAGGCTATGTTGATATGGGACTTGATAATCTGTATTACTTTACCGAGGACGGAAAGCTCATCGGTGAGACTGACAATACATGGTTCAGTATCGATGGACAGCCGGTTGCATTTTACTACGAAGATACAACAGAGACTACAGACGGAGATACAATAGTTACAGCTCGCGTTCCTGCCTTTGTTAACGGATTAAGAAGCAATCTTATAATAGTATTTGATAAAGATCATCCATCAGGCTATATCGCCGGAGCAAGATTTGATTATTCAGATGACATGAAGGATATCGGAATAAGCGATCTTTCAGAGATGACAACTGCTAAGGGCGTTACAGAGATAGAAGAAGGTGCTGAGATTGATTTCGTCTGCGATTTCTATGATTACGACGGAAACTATCAGGACAGCTATTATCTCGGAGAAAAGTGGAGCTATAGCAAGAATGCTGTGCTCAGCTATGAGAATGTTGGTTCCAATTCAAAAGTATCATATCTCTTAACAGATATATACAACTCAGAATACTGGACACCGGCCCTTGATCAGAAATAAACATTGAAAGAAATAAAAAAGATGACAGTTTTTTATCAGGTGAAAAACTGTCATCTTATTTTATGTTAACCAATGTGACAGTTTGAACAAAAGTTCAACTGTCACAATTTAATATTACATAGCTGCGAAGCCTGTTTTGATATCTTCGATGATGTCGTCTACGTTCTCGAGTCCAACTGAGAATCTTATCATGCCGCCTTCGATGCCGGCTGCAACAAGCTGCTCGTCTGTAAGCTGTCTGTGTGTCTCGCTGGCTGGGTGAAGTACGCAGGTACGGATATCAGCTACATGTACTTCGTTTGAAGCAAGCTTCAGGCTGTCCATGAACTTCATTGCTGCATTACGTCCGCCCTTTATTACGAAGGAGATAACTCCACAGGTCTTTCCGCCGAGGTACTTCTGGCAGAGTTCGTAGTTCTTATCGTTCTTAAGAGCAGGGAAGGTGATTTTCTCAACATATTCGCTCTGCTCAAGGAACTCTGCAACCTTCATCGCATTTTCGAAATACTGCTTCATTCTGATGTGAAGTGTTTCGAGTCCGAGATTAAGCAGGAATGCTGAATGTGCAGCAGGATAGCAGCCGAAGTCTCTCATAAGCTGCATACGTGCTTTAAGGATATAAGCAAGCTTTCCATATGTCTTAACATATGAGATACCATGGTAGCTCTCGTCCGGCTCAACCAGCTCAGGGAAGTTTCCGTTTGTCCAGTCGAACTTTCCGCTGTCAACGATGATACCGCCGCCTTGTACAGCATGTCCGTCCATATATTTTGTAGTTGAATGAACAACTATATCTGCGCCGAAATCAAATGGCTTGCAGAGAATAGGTGTAGCAAATGTATTATCAACGATAAGCGGAACACCATGTGCATGTGCGATATTTGCAAATCTCTCAATATCGAAAACTGTAAGAGCAGGATTTGCGATTGTCTCGCCAAATACAGCCTTTGTGTTAGGCTTAAATGCCGCATTTATCTTTTCGTCTGAATCGTTCTGGCTTACAAAGATGCACTCGATGCCAAGCTTCTTAAGTGTATAAGCGAAAAGATTAACTGTTCCTCCGTAGATCTCTGATACAGATACAAAGCTGTCGCCTGCCTGGCATATATTCAGGATAGAAAGAAGTGAAGCAGCCTGTCCTGATGAAGTAGCCATAGCGCCTACACCGCCTTCAAGCTGATTGATCTTTTCCTCAACAGCCATTACTGTAGGATTAGCAAATCTTGAATAGATGAGAGCCTTTGTAGGATCATCAAATACATCGGCTATGTCCTGTGTCTTGTCGAATCTGTAAGTTGTGCTCTGTACGATAGGTATTGCACTTGGTTCTGAATTCTTCGGAGTATAGCCTGCATGTAAGCATAGTGTTTCGTCTTTCATTTGAGATTCCTCCCTGTTATATAATTATCATTTATTATTACATATCATATTGCTGGGTGATATGTGTTGTAAAAACATACATTACTATATCACAAACATAATGAAAATTAAATATTATTATAAATAAAACTTATATCCGTTCTTGCAAAATCTTATATAAAAACTTATACTTTAAAATGATGTCAT
>JAFWSY010000189.1 GCA_017519155.1 Eubacterium sp. | reverse complement strand
GGTGTCAAAAGTACCTTTTGACACCATATGACATACGGATTGCTCCATTGCTAAAGCAATTCTCGCAATCCTAGAAACATTCGGAAACCGCTAATTTTCTACGAAAATTGCTATTTCCTCATGTTTCAGCGTGTCATAAAGTCAACAAGCTTTTCTTGCAAGCAAGAACGCTTTTTGACTTTTGACACTTATGTCATAATAATGGATATACAAAACTTTTGAATATAATCAGAGGTAAAAATCATGAAGAAGAACATAAGAAAAATATATGCGAGAATGATGATGGGTCTCGCTATGACAATGTCTTTTGGCATCCTTTCAGTGAATGCTCAGGAAAATAATAAAGATGCTTCAAGCGACTATATATTAAATATCGGATCAGTCAGTAAAATGTATGCTACGACTGCAGTAATGCAGCTGGTAGAACAGGGAAAGGTTAACCTTGATGACCCTGTGACAGAGTACATACCTGACTTCAAACTTGCAGATGAGAGATATAAAGACATTACTGTACGAATGCTGATGAACCATACTTCAGGTCTTATGGGAACACAGTATGGCGATAGCTTTCTCTTTGGTGAGAAGAGTGAAAAGTACCACGATACATTTTTAAAGAAGCTTGAAGGAGAAAAACTAAAGGCTGATCCGGGAGCATTTAACTGCTACTGTAATGACGGATTTACTTTGCTTGAAATTATAGTAGAACGAGTAAGTGGAAAAACCTTTACTGAGTATATGGAAGAGAATATCTGTAAGCCTCTTTCCATGGAAAATACAGGAAGCATATGGAATATGGATATGGACAGACAGGCGCCGATCTATATAAATGGAAATGTAAAGCTGGAACCTGAGTATTGTACCTTAGTCGGTGCGGGAGGTGTTGTCTCAAATGCTGAGGAAGTATGTACCTTTGGTTCAGCCTTCTTCACAGGAAATGATGTGCTTCTTTCTGAAGAATCAAAGAAAGAAATGGCTGAGAATAATAAAGCAGGCGGCTCAGCAGAAAATTTCGGTCTCGGATGGGACGAAGTGGAAAAGGAAGATTATAAGAAAGCCGGAGTGACAGTTGTTTCCAAGGGTGGAGATACAGATTATCAGCACGCAAGCCTGGTGGTGGCTCCGGATGAGAAGATAAGTGTTGCGGTACTTTCTTCCGGTGGAGGAAGCGGCATAAATGAGAAAATGGCTCTTGCGCTTATGGATGAGGCGCTTAAGGAACAGGGAATTAATATAGAACATTCTGAGGAAGAAAAGCCGGAACTGATAAGCACAGTACCAGAAGAATTCCTAAAGTACGAGGGATTATATGCGAATACAAATCTGACACTTAGTATAAGCTTTCCGGATAAGCAGTATATGAGAGTTGTTTCTGTTACTAGTGAAAATGAATTTGAAGAACAGTTTATGTATACCGCAGATGGGACATTTGTAAAAATGAGTGGTGATGTAGCCTCTGGAAATGCAATCGTAGCTCAGCCTGTGGAAGCTTACAGCTTTGATGAAAAGGATGGACATACCATAATGATAGATTCATATGGTGGATACTCAGTTTATAAAGTATCGGAAAAGAATGTTGCCGATGAAGTGCAGAGTGCGTGGGATGAACGCAGTGGTGTTACATATTATCTTGTTTCAGGTTCAGCTTCTGATGTTAATTACTCTCAAAATAATCATATAATACTCAAAACAAGTGAGGAAGCTCCCGGTTTTGTAAACGGATATGTAATGCAGGATGAAAATCATGCGGGTGTAGACTTCGTTATGCCGGGATCTATATCCAGAGATATGAGTGAACTTCGTATGGAAGAGGTGGATGGAAAAGAGTTCTTATGTCTGGATGACCTGGGCTGGAAATGTATCTCTGAGAAAAATATTCCGTCATTCACAAACGATTTAAAGAGTGTGGACCTTAAGTCCGGTGAGGCAAGCTGGTTCAGGATTGATGGTGCAAAGAATGAAACACTCAAACTTGATATACCCGATAATGCTTCGGTTTATGTATATGACAAATATATGAATATAAAATATTCAAGTAAAATGGTAGGATATGGGGATAGCGTTCCACTACCGGAATATGGTATGATAGTATTTGTTGGAGAAACGGGTTCAACAGTTTCAATTGGAAGATAAGTATAAAAGAGGTACCCATGGAATATAAGTGTCTGATTGTCGATGACGACATAACCATCGCAGAGAATACAGCAGAATACTTCAATATATTTGACATATCAACAGCATTTGTTACAAGCTACGAGGATGCAATCAGTTTCCTTGAGGAAAATGAAACCTCACTGGTGCTGCTGGATATTAATCTGGGGGACAGATCCGGATTTGAACTTTGCAAGAAGATTCGTCAGGAATTCGATATGCCAATCCTATTTATAAGTGCAAGAAAGAGTGATGATGATATACTTACGGCTCTTAATATTGGCGGAGATGATTATATCAGTAAGCCTTTTACAATGAGCATACTTCTTGCCAAGGTTAAAGCAGTTCTGGGACGATATGAAAGAGCTGTCAGCATAGCTAATGCAGCAAAGGAAAATGCAGGAGATGCTTCAGATGATATATCAGCTTCATTGGGAGACTCATCAAACACTACTGGAAGAATGTGTATAATCGATAACATTTTCCTTGATACATCAACTCACAAGCTTATAAAGAATGGAAAAGAGATCGATCTGAAGATCAGAGAATATAACATGCTTCTTTATATTCTTAAAAATAGAGGAAGAGTCGTTACTAAGGATGAACTTCTTAAAGGGGCCTGGGAAGATGAGTTTATCGGAGAAGGTACACTGCCTGTTCATGCAAGACGTATCAGGATGAAGCTGGAGGAGGATCCGGATGATCCGAAGATACTGAAGACTATTTGGGGCGTGGGGTATATAGTTGAGTGATGAAGGGATTCAGAAGATTCTTTATATATTTTACTATACTTTTAATATTGTCGATCTCGCTGCTGATCATAGTGGCGGGGTCGACTCGTTATGTTCAGATAGATACCATTCTGCTGAATGATATTGTCCAGACTGTAAAAGAAAACATAGATAAACCGGATGTATTAAGTAAGTATGAGTTTGATACGGATTATCTGGTGCTCGGCAAAGGAAATGAACGTCTGTACTCATCATCGGACAAAACATTTGACAAAATAAGTGTCCCTCTTGATGCTGTAAGAGAAGGAATGGTTACCATGACAGTAAATGACGGTGAAGTATTCCTGGGGACAGTGATATTTCCCAATCCTTCAAAAGTTGCCATCAGCAGGATTATTCGAAGACTGACTCTGGTGACAATACTTACTGTTCTTGTAATGTTAATCTCTTATATAACATTTATCTATTATATAAACAGAAATATTGTGAAGCCTTTTAATCGTATGAAGGAGTTTGCCGGTGTTATTGCTCAGGGCAATCTGGATGAACCGCTTATTATGGATCAGAGCAATATCTTCGGTGTGTTCACTGAGAGCTTTGACATAATGAGAGAGGAGCTTAAAGCATCTAAACAAAGAGAGATTGAACTTAAGATGAAGGAGAAGGAGCTGGTTGCATCGCTAAGCCATGATCTAAAAACTCCGGTTACGGGAATAAGGGCTATATGCGGTGTCCTGTCTGTAAAGGTTCAGGATGAATATGTAAAAGCAAAGATAGAGAATATAGAACAGAAAACTGAGGAAATCAGTACTCTTGTAAGCGACCTTCTGTCTTCGGCGCTTGATGATATGGGAGAAATGAACGTATATCCGACGGAAGAAACATCGGATATCTTAAGTACATTGGTTGCAGAACATGATATTCATGGTAAAGTGACTGAAGGTGAGATACCGTCCTGTATAATAAGAGTAGATAAGAATCGTATATCTCAGGTTATCGGAAATGTGATCAATAATTCGTATAAATATGCCAATACTAAGATTGATATAAATTACAGGTTTAATGGCGATTATCTTGAAATGAAGATAAAGGATTATGGTGAGGGAGTGGATCCCAATGAGATAGGCTTTCTTACAAATAAATTCTACAGAGGCAAGAAGAATACTGCCGGTAAAGAGGGCAGCGGTCTGGGCCTATACATATCCAGCGAACTGATGAAGAAGATGAAGGGACAGCTCATCTGTATCAGTGACAAAGAAGGCTTTGAAGTGATGCTTATGATTCCGCTGGCATAAGCAGTATGTATGTTGTATATTATCTACAAAAACACGAGAGATTCATGACTGGGCAGGTAATTAATAAACATGGAAAGAATAGTTGAGACAATTCCATATGACAGAGTGAAGGATTATGATCTGGCAAGTTCATTTTTCGGAGATAAAAAGATATGCATGTTTGATATAGAGACTACAGGTCTTTCGCCGCTTAAATCCTTTACTTATCTTATAGGGATAAATGTATTTAAAGACGGTGAGTGGCAGATCATCCAGCTCTTTAATGATGATGGGAGCTCGGAACCTGAAATGATCAGAACTCTGCATTCGGTGCTTGAGGATATGGATGTTCTGATACATTTTAACGGAGATACATTTGATATACCATATATAGAGAAAAGAACCGAAATGATAGAACGTACCTATCATATAAGTATGGTAAATCATTTCAGGGACACGAAGAGTTTTGATCTTCTGAAGGATATCCGTCCTTACAAGTTTTCCCTTGGGCTTCCGAATCTTAAACAGAAAACCATAGAAAGATATATCGGGCTGGACAGAGTGGATATGTATAACGGCGGTCAGCTGATAGATGTATATCTTGGGTATCTTGCGGCAAAGGACGAAAAGAGCAGGAAACTTGTACTGAGACATAACCGCGATGATATGGAAGGCATGATCTTTATATCTTCTATGCTGGCCATGGATAAGCTGTGTCGTGGCGACCTGGAAATCACTAATATCGGTACTAAAGCAGTTCCCTCCGGTGACAGACTGGAGCTTGTGATAACGGCCAGACCTGAAAAGGCGCCGGTTAAGCCTATTTGTACCTCCATGAATCGTGTATACCTTGATTCTGATGAAAATGAAATAGTTCTCAGAGCACCGATACTTTCGGGCAGTATGAACTATTATTACGGTAATACCGTTAAAGATGGTGTGGACTGTGTAAATGGCTTTTTTATACCGGGACCGGCCTGTGGAATGGACAAAGTTCCTTTATACAGGGAAAAACCCAAAAGTAAAGAAACATATGTTATGATAAATGATGCATTTTTAGGTGAAAAGATATATATAAAAGAATATATGACTAAAATGATTAAGGACATAATGCACAATAAACGAAAATATTGATTTTTTGTGTTGAACTTGAACGAAAATATGGTATAATTTTAGTAGCCTAGCACAGACAGACGTATTATTTGTCGTGGTGTAAAAAATGTTTGGAGGGTGATGTATACTATGATGCAACCGATGGATATTAAATCACAAAGCTTTGGAACAGGACTCTTTGGTTATAAAAAAAGTGAAGTTGATCAGTATGTTGATACAGTTTATCGTGCATATGATGAACTATTTACAGAGAATAAGAAACTTCGTGAAGAGCAGGATAAACTTAATAGGTTTATAGAAGAACAACGTGTTAAGCTTTTTGAGCTTGAGAATAAAGCCGATGGAGTAGTTAGTGAAAGTGCTGCAGAGGCAGAAAAGGAAAAAATCATTGCAGAGGCACGTAAGACAGCTGCAGATATCTTAAATGCAGCTAAGACAGAGGGGGACAAGATAGCCGGAGCCGCTGGTTCTGCACCTGTAGATGACACCATATTTGAAGATGTTGTTACAGAAGCTGCCGGAACTGAAGAAGCAAAAGGAGAAAGCAAGCTTAAGATGGCAGGCGGAGATTCTGCTACATCAAAGTTCTTCCAGCAGTCGAATGAAGATGTATTTGGTGACGGAGATGATGTTTTTGTTGGAGAGATAGAAGACAACAGAAAATCAAACAAAGTCATGATAGGCGACGGAGAGGAAGAAGGAGCAGACGACTTCGAGTTCCTGTAAAAAATAAGTTTAGAACGAATAAGGGGTGCTGCGATATTAATTGCAGCACCTTTTTCTGTGCGATTCTGGCGAATTCGCATCACCGGGTATGTAAATACCCGATGTTTATACAATTAATATAGAGGATAGAAATGATTGCATATATAAAAGGAATCCTTCAGGAAAAGAATATAGATTCAATTGTGGTGGAAGCTGATGGAGTAGGCTATGAGATACTTATCGGAGGTTATGTACTAAACGGGCTTCCTCCTCTTTATGAAGAGGTTAGGATAATTACATATTTGGATGTTAAGGAAGATTCCATGAGACTCTTTGGTTTTCTTACAGCCCAGGAGAAGAGACTGTTTAAGCAGCTTCTCTCAGTAAACGGTGTGGGACCTAAAGGGGCTCTGTCCATATTAAATGAACTGGGACCTGATAATCTGGTTGCAGCTGTTATTGCAGGAGATTCCAAGGCTATATCCAAGGCAAATGGAATCGGCCCCAAGACAGCACAGAAGGTTGTGCTGGAGCTTAGGGACAGCGTAAGTCTTGAAGACAGTATATTTGATGGTGGCGCTACTGATATACGCAGCGAAGTGGCTGCAGGAGGATCTGTTTCGGAGGCTGTGGAAGCTCTGGGAGCGCTTGGATACTCCAGTTCAGAAGCCATGAAGGCAGTCAGAAGTATAGAAGGAGCAGACAGCATGAAGACAGAGGATATAATAAAGGCTGCTCTGAAGAGGATGTAAAGATTAATGAAAAACAGGATTATAACAACAGATATAACTCTTGAAGATAAGAATATGGAAAAAACCTTACGTCCAAGAAGTCTCAGAGAATATATAGGACAGGATAAGGTTAAGAAGAATCTTGAGGTGTTTATAAGAGCTGCAAAGAAAAGACATGAGACTCTTGATCATGTACTTTTATACGGACCTCCGGGACTTGGTAAGACTACTCTTGCCACCATAGTATCTGAGGAGATGGGGGTAAATATAAAGGTTACTTCCGGACCGGCTATAGAGAAGCCCGGTGAACTGGCTGCTATACTCAGCCAGCTTTCTGAGGGAGATGTACTTTTTATAGATGAGATTCACAGACTCAACAGGCAGGTTGAGGAGGTTCTGTATCCTGCCATGGAGGATTATGCCATAGATATAATCATCGGAAAAGGCGAGCAGTCCAAATCTCTTCGACTTGATCTTCCGAAGTTCACTCTTATAGGTGCGACCACCAGAGCAGGTATGCTTTCGGCACCACTGAGAGACAGATTCGGAGTTGTAAACAGACTTGAGTTCTACAATGTTACCGATCTTATGACTATTATTATCAGATCGGCGGGAGTTCTGGGAATTAGCATAGATGAGGAAGGAGCTCTGGAGATAGCTAAGCGTTCAAGAGGAACACCGAGACTTGCCAACAGACTTCTTAAGAGAGTGAGAGACTTCGCCGAGGTTGAACATGCCGGAAGAATAGATTATAATGTTGCAAATGAGGCGCTTAACAGACTGGATGTTGACAGCTTCGGTCTGGATGATACAGACAGAAATATCCTTATGACCATTATTAATAATTTTGGTGGTGGTCCGGTGGGACTTGATGTTCTGGCCGCAGCGATCGGTGAAGATGCAGGTACCATTGAGGATGTATATGAACCGTATCTTATAAAGAACGGACTCATTAACAGAACTCCGAGAGGAAGAATGGTTACGGAAAAAACTTACAGTCATCTGAATATAGATAAAGAGTGAGGTGTGATATATGGGACAGTCAAAGATTGATATACCGGTAGTAATAAACAACAAGGTTTATACTCTCAGCGGTTATGATGGTG
>JAFWSY010000188.1 GCA_017519155.1 Eubacterium sp. | reverse complement strand
GCTTCTGTATATCTTGCTGGTGGCTTTGTGAAATGCTCTGATATCTTTCCATCAATATTATCGAAGACTTCGCCATCTTTTACATCAGGTAGCTTCTGTTCTTCTGAGGATTCATCATCTGAATCTTTTGAAGTCTTGTAGACTTCCTTAAGAGCTTCCTCAAATATCTTCCACCCGATATCTCTAACGACCTTTCCTTTAGCTGTAAACTCAGATCCGCCACATTCAAATACTACTTTTTGTGTGGTAAATAAATAAGGAACAGCTGTGGCTTCAAGAAGTCTTGCAGCTATAAGATACAGAACCTTCTTTTCATCTTCTGAAAGAGTATTCAAATCCGCATTTGCTATCTCAACAGTTGGAATAATAGCATGGTGATCTGAAACCTTCTTTGAATTCATAACAGGTTTTATGTTTGGATCATAGGAAACTCCAGGCATAAACGGTATAGAACGCTTTATCGCTGCTATAATATCTTTTGCAGTATTTTCCATGTCATCTGTAAGAAATCTGCTGTCAGTTCTTGGATATGTAACAAGTTTTCTTTCGTAAAGTGTCTGAGTATGATCAAGAGTTTTTTTAGCAGTAAAACCAAATATCTTATTTGCATCTCTCTGAAGTGATGTAAGGTCATACAGCTTCGGTATCGACATCTTTTTATCTTCTCTAACAATAGATGTTACAACTGCTGTATTTCCTTTGCATTTTGCAAGAAGATTATCTGCATCAGCCCTTGTATCTATTCTGTCAGAAATTGCATCTATGGCCTCATACACTCCAGGTTTCACTTGAGTCTTTATAAGAATATGATCAATAAAATACTGTTTTTTCTTAAATGAACCAATCTCCGCCTCTCTATCTACGAGCATTGCAAGTGTAGGTGTTTGAACCCTTCCAACCTTAAGAGTTTTTCCACCATAAAGAACTGTAAATAGTCTTGTCCCATTTATACCAACAAGCCAATCAGCTTCTTGTCTAGCAAGCGCTGCTTTATAGAGTCTGTCATATTCACTTCCAGGTTTTAGATTATTCATTCCATCTCTGATAGCACTATCTTCCATAGATGATATCCAAAGTCTTTCAATCGGCTTACTACATCCTGCCATATTATAGACAAGTCTGAAAATAAGTTCTCCTTCACGTCCTGCATCAGTTGCACATACAACTGCTTCTACATCACGTCTATGCATCAGTTCCCTTAAGACTTTATATTGAGCCTTAGTATCTGGCTTTATCGAATACTTCCATTCATCCGGCACTATTGGTAATGTGTCATAAGTCCATCTTTCATATACTGCATTGTATTCCTGTGGTTGTGCAAGTTCGACCAGATGTCCAACACACCATGAAACAATATAATTATCACCTTCATAATACCCATCTTTTTTCTCGGTAGCTCCTATAACATCAGCAATGGTTTTTCCAACACTCGGCTTTTCACTAATAATAAGTTTCATTCTAGAACCTCCTAGCGCGTTGTATTTCTGTTCTTGTTCTGAGAATGTTCTATGGACTTATTCTGTTCTGACGCCTGATGTGCCTTCTTTTCAATCTTATCAAGAAGAGAATCACCTTGTGATTTATCCTGCGACTTATCTTTACTCTTATAAGATTCAACCATAGCTTTGAGTTCCTTGTTTGGAATCTTTGTTTTCTCATTTTCCCAGATTGTCTTCCCCTGCTCATCAACGCCTTTGGCTACACTCTTTGTAACAGTTGTGCTACCATCTGCAGGAAGCTTACACCACATACCCTTTCCATACTGGTTTTCATGTACCTGATTTGCCTTTACAACAAATGTCTGCCATGGCTGTTTTACCTCTTCATTTGGAGGAATCATTATCTGTCTGTAGGAATTTCCATCCTTGCCTTGAAATTCATCACCGACACAGCCCTTACCAAACTTGAGGGTTATTTCTTTAAACTCTTTCTTAGGCTCAGTAGTTTCATCTTTACCTTGTAAAATATCCAATAATTCTTTATCCATCTGTCTTCTCCTTTTTTAATAGAAAGAGCAGAGATTTCTCCCTGCTCTCTCATACTTTATTATTCTTCTCTTTCATCCAGTTCGCTGAGTGGTACTGGTTCTTCCTCTACATCATCATCTTCACCATACATAGAATCATCACTCTGCTCCGGCTTACCCTTCTTAGCTATCATAAGCTTGTAGCCTACAATCACTACAGCCACAACACCAAATATAATAATATACATAAGCATTCCTGAACCTGATTCACCCTTGTCTTCTTTCTTTATCTCTTCAGCATCAGATTCTGTTGCATCCTCAACAACTTTTTCCTTTGTATCAGTACCTTTTGCAATCGGTGTCATAGTATATGGATCTATGCCATTTGCCGTTGCAACTGAATTATGCGGAAGTGTCTGTTCACCATCATTTGTAAAGTTAAGCAGATTCTGATTTGACACAGAAGTAAGGAAATATACTGTTCCATTATTAGGATTATTATTCTTGGTAACAGAACCTTCTCCAGCAAATGCTGTATTTTCCGTATCTGTTGATTTGCTCTGTGCTGCCGTCATATCAATAACAAGGAAATACTGCTGTCCATCAGCTGTTATGATGGAATAAAATTGTTTTCCCTTTACTTCATTAGTAATATCCTCTCCATCCTCATCAGTTACAGATGTTACCTCTGCCTTGGATTCCCCCGTAGTCTGAGGTGTGGCATTATCAGGAAGCGAATCTGCCGGGTTTTCTTTTTCCTCATCATCGTCATCAGTTTCAGCATTAGGATCCGTCCAATAAGGATTTGCTATAGTGTAAACCGTACTAGGATTCCCAGCCTTATCAAGTGCATACACATAGAAGTTCTGATATGTCGCATCAAACTTTTCAAGTCTGATTGATACAATTCCATTTTCATCAGGCGTATATGAGTATCCATTAATATAAACAACATCTACGCCGCTTTCAGTATCATAAGTCATAACTGTGAGAAGTCCCTCGTTTACTGCAGCGTTAAGAGTCGGAGCAACTGTATCAAATATCTTGATAAGCTTCGATTTTTCATACTCATTACCAAACTGATCAGTAATTTTTACATACACAGTACAGTTTTCATTAACCTCGAATTTCATCTCATCAGTGATATCTACCCATGTTCCATTTGAACCTGCCTTTGCCTCAACTTTTTCTATCTTCGGTTCTACCAAAACACTTGATAAATATTCATACT
>JAFWSY010000187.1 GCA_017519155.1 Eubacterium sp. | reverse complement strand
CTATCCACATCCAGCCCGATGGTCTCTCTTATGCGAGCTACACTACCGTGCTGCAGTGTTTCCTGATTTATGCAGAAATGCAATAGCTTCGTATCAATTGATTTACTATGCTGAGCTTCTGAACTCTTCTTTGCCAAGTATTCTTCAGTTGAAGCCCCTGCATCCTTCTCTGTTGAAGCCCCTGTATCCTTCTCTGTTGAATCCCCTGTATCCTTCTCTGTTGAATCCCCTGCATCCTTCTCTGTTGAAGCCCCTGCATCCTTCTCTGTTGAATTCATATTAAGTGAAGCCGCGTCACTTCTGACTCCCAGCTTCGCCATCTCATAGCCCACTGCCTCGCCTATGCTGCCTCTTGAAATGGATTCTTCGATAACTGCTATCACATCAAAATCCCTTATGGTCTCCTGAATTCTTTCCTTATCCAGCGGATTGATGAAACGTAGATTGATGAGCTCCGGCTCGTAGTTCTTTTCAGCTTTTATTCTGTCCCTGATGGCAACTGCTGTTTCCACCATATTTCCAACGGCTATTATAGCCAGACTCTTAACATCTGTTTCACCTGTCTGGGAGCTGAAATTAACAACCTCAGAGCGTCCCTCAACAAACTGCACATTCTTATCATCAAGTCCCGTAAAGGCCGGTCCCTTAGGATATTTGATAGCAACCGGTCCGTCGTACTCAAGAGCGTATTCCATGGCGAGCTCCAGCTCTCTTGCTCCCTTAGGAGCAATAACTGTCAGGTTCGGAATACTTCGAAGATATGCCGTATCATAGATACCGCTGTGAGTTTCTCCATCCTCTCCGACGATTCCCGATCTGTCCACCATAACGATTACATGCAGCTTCTGCAGGCATACGTCGTGAAGCAGCTGATCATAGCCCCTCTGAAGGAAGGAACTGTAAATGGCAACAAACGGAATAAGTCCGCTCTTGGCAAGTCCCGCCGCAAATGTAAGGGCATGCTGCTCTGCTATACCCACATCAAAGCTTCTGTCCGGAAATGCCTTCTGAAATGCTCTCACTCCGGTACCTCTGGACATAGCAGCGGTAATAGCCACAATATCCTTATTCTTTTTACCAAGCTCCACCAGCTTCCTGGAAAATATATCTGTATAGCACATACCCTTCTTCTTATTAAGAGCATGGCCTGTATTTACATCAAAAGGTCCCACTCCGTGGAAATGCTCCGGATAGCGCTCCGCTATCTTATAGCCCTTTCCTTTTTTTGTCTTAACATGAACTATGACAGGTCTGTTAAGTTCAAATGCGTCCTCAAAGATCTCCGTCATGGACTCTATGTCATGACCGTCAATCGGTCCTATATAAGTAATTCCCATGTCCCCGAATATAGTTCCGGGAACAAAGAGATTCTTGATAGAATCCTTGGATTTCTTGATACCCTTGGCCATCTTTCTACCTACACTAGGTATGTCAAGGAGTGCATTTTCCACATTGGACTTTAATTCATTATAGGATTTGCCCACACGAAAACGGCTGAGACTGCTTGAGAGGCCGCCTACATTTTCGGAAATGGACATCTCATTATCATTAAGAACTATGAGACAGCCGGACTTAAGAAGAGACAACTGATCCAGCGCCTCAAATACCATTCCACCGGTCATGGAGCCGTCACCGATAACAACCGCGATACGCTCGTCGGTGCCCTTAAGCTCTCTGGCTTTTGCCATTCCCAGAGCAGCAGAAATAGAAGTCGAGCTGTGACCTGTGTTAAATGCGTCACACGCTGACTCCGAAGCCTTGGGGAATCCGCTGATTCCTCCGAACTGTCTAAGTTTGTAGAATTCATTCTTACGGCCGGTGAGAATCTTATGGGTGTAGGACTGATGTCCAACATCAAAGATAATCTTATCCTCCGGCAGATTCATACATCTATGAAGTGCCATGGTAAGCTCAACCGCGCCGAGATTTGACGCCAGGTGTCCTCCGGTCCTGCTGACGCTGTCGATGATAAATGCCCTTATCTCCGTTGCCAGCTCCGGCAGATCTGCCGCGTCTATCTGCTTTATATCATTTTCTTTATTTATTCTGTCAAGGATATCCAACTTATGTCCTTCTTTCAACCTTCTTATTATTAGCTTCCTCTTCGTGGAAACTTTCAGCAAGCTTACCTTTGAGGAAATTCTACTTCTCTCTCGTAATCATGCTTTCAACAAGAGTAATCAGCAGCTTCCGGTATTCATTATCAGGCATTACTTCCCTGATAATACCAACAGCCTTTTCAGACTCGTTCTTCACATATTCCTTCGAAGCCTCTATACCATACTCAGATACGTAGGTATTCTTCTCATTTCTTTCGTCCTGATGAACTTCCTTACCCAGCTTCTCAGCATCGCCGATAGCATCAAGGATGTCATCCTGAACCTGAAATGCAAGTCCTACGGAACGTCCTGCTTTCTCTAATTTTCCAATTATATCTTTATCTGCACCCGCAAGTGTTGCACCGATCATAAAGGGTGCCTCTATAAGTGCAGAGGTTTTCTTCTCGTATATATAGTCTCTTTGTTCATTTGTTATCTTCGAACCGGACAGTTCAACGTCCAGTCCCTGACCACCCAGCATACCATTCTTACCGGTCTTAGCAGTAAGTATGGAAAATGCGTTAAAATACCCGTCAGTTATCGAAGCCGCTCCTTCTGCAACAACTTCGTATGCATTGTTCAGAAGTGCATCTCCTGCAAGGATTGCAGTTGATTCATCAAACTGCACATGCACAGTAGGTCTTCCTCTTCTCAAAGAATCATTATCAAGAGCCGGAAGATCATCATGAATAAGAGAATGTGTGTGAATCATTTCTATTGCAGCCATAAAAGGTTTTACAACTGCGTCTTCATCTGCTGAATTACTCATACCGTTTTCATCAGCATTATGAGAACCCATGAATGCCTTATAGGTAAGATACATCAGCGTAGGTCTAATCCTCTTTCCACCTGCTGACATGGCATAGTTCATGGCCTCAACTATATGTGAAGGATATTTCGATGAATCGGGAAGAGAATCCCTTATCACTCCTTCTATGTAATTATTTATATCTGCAAGCTGCATGTTATGTTCCTCACTCTACTCATCCGCAGACAGTATCTGGATTTCTTTCTCTACTCCTTCAAGGCTGTTCTTGCACTTCTCTGCAAGCTCTACGCCCTCCTTATAAAGTGCCATGGAATCCTTAAGAGAAGTACCTGGCTTGGCAAGCTCCTGATTAATCTCCTCAAGACGTGCCATTGCCTTCTCAAGATCGAATTCCTTTTCTGTATCTGCAACTTTTTTTGCTTTTCCTGGCATCTTTAATACCTCATACAAT
>JAFWSY010000186.1 GCA_017519155.1 Eubacterium sp. | reverse complement strand
TCTTCTGTAATCATCTCCAGATCAGACTTCATATCAAAGTCTGCAAAAAGTGCATTTATATATTCTTCAGGGTCGAACTTCTGAAGATCATCGATCTTCTCTCCGACACCTATATACTTTACAGGAACCTTAAGCTCTGACTGAATAGCTATTGCTATACCGCCCTTTGCAGTTCCGTCCAGCTTGGTAAGTATGATACCGTTTATCTCTGTAACGGTACTGAACTGTCTTGCCTGTTCAAGTGCATTCTGTCCTGTAGAGCCATCAAGAACAATAAGTGTTTCCACATAGCATTCCGGATATTCACGCTCTATGACACGTCTCATCTTAGCCAGCTCATCCATAAGATTCTTCTTATTATGAAGACGACCGGCTGTATCTATAAGTGTAATATTGGTTTTTCTGGCCTTTGCTGCTTTTACAGCATCATAAACAACAGCTGATGGATCTGCGCCCTCACTCTGGGCAATGATATCAACTCCTGCTCTTTCGGTCCAGGTACGAAGCTGCTCTATGGCACCGGCTCTGAAGGTATCAGCTGCAGCTACCAGTACACTTCTGCCCTGATTCTTATACTGTGCAGCAAGCTTACCTATAGAGGTAGTCTTTCCTACACCGTTAACTCCTATGATGAGCATAACCGTTTTTGCATCTTCAAAACAATATGCATTATCAGGAACATTCATCTGATCTCTGAGAGAATTCATTACGAATTCCTTACACTGGGATGCATCCTTTATACCCAGCTCTTCAACCTTCTCTCTCAGATCATCTATTACCTTTTCTGTTGTTTCAAAACCCATATCGGCAGATATAAGTGTTTCTTCCAGTTCATCATAGAAATCTTCATCTATTTCAGTAGTCTGTGAGAAAACACTTGCTATACTGTCACTGGTTTTCTTTAAGCCTTCTTTTAATCTTTGAAAAAATCCCATATTATACCTCTAATTGTCCAACTTATCTTCTATTAGGTTAACTGATACAAGAGTAGAAACACCCTTCTCCTGCATGGTTATACCGTAAAGTCTGTTTGCTGCCTCCATAGTACCCTTACGGTGTGTAATAACTACAAACTGTGTTGACTTGGTAAGCTTATCCAGATAATGAGCAAATCTGCCTACATTTGAATCATCCAGAGCAGCCTCTATCTCGTCAAGGATACAGAATGGTGATGGCTTAAGACTCTGTATAGCAAAGAGCAGGCTGATAGCCGTAAGACTCTTCTCACCACCGGAGAGCTGCATCATATTCTGAAGCTTCTTTCCTGGCGGCTGGGCATTTATTATAATACCTGTTTCCAGCAGATCCTCTTCATCCACAAGACTGAGACTGGCTTTACCACCACCGAACAGCTCCTTGAATACCTTATTGAACATAGCCTGAATATCCTGGAACTTCTCAGCAAAGGTTTCCTTCATGGCTCTGTCCAGATCGGCTATAATTCCACGGAGATTATTCTCTGCTTCAAGGATATCATCACGCTGTCCCTTCAGGAATTCATATCTTTCAGATACTTCCTTAAACTCTTCGATTGCATTTACATTTACATCACCCAGAGACTTGATCTTCTGACGGACTGCAGCCATCTCTTTTTTAAGTTCTGCAGGCTTATCATAATCCTCAGTTTTAAGAAGCTCGGCCGAACTGTAGGTAAGCTCGTACTCCTCCCACATATAATTGGAAGCCTTGTCTCTGTCTTCTTCAAGTTTCTCTATGGCAAGCTTAAGTGAATAAGCAGCCTTCTCAAGACCGTTTATATCATCTGAGAGTTTTTCTCTCTTTGAGAAGAAGTCCTTATGATTTCTATTAATAGTATCCTTCTCTTCTGTATTTTTCTGAAGCTGTATGAGAGCTTCATTTACCGCTCCGTCATTTTCAGCCTTTAATGTATAGAGCTTATCCAGCTCCTTCTCAAGGTTGGATACATTATCGGAGTTATTTTCAAGACGGTTCTTTGCAGAATCTATTTCAGTCTTATACTCATCCATCTCTGACTTAACACGACTTATATCATTATCAGCATATGACATATTCTGACGGACAGCCGCAAGCTCGAGATTCATGGCAGAGAGCTTATCCTCTATCTCATGCTTAAGGTCTCTCTTTTCACCGAGCTGTATCTCAAGACTGGCAATAGTACCCTCTCTGTCCTTGATGGAATTCTCGTGTTGCTTTCCTGTATCAAAGAGTTCCTTCTTATTCTCATCTATCTGGCCTATCTGAACATCCAGCTCCGTACTCTCTCTCTTGATTCCCGCGAAGCTCTGCTGGATAGTTTCCAGTCTTTCCTCTACATTTTTAAGTCCTATATTAACTGAGTTCTGCTCTATGGAAAGCTTCTGCAGCTGATTGTTAAGATTGATCCTCTCCTCACGAAGAGTTTCCTTCTTCATAGTAAGATTAGCATCCTCTTCTCGAGCCTTACTCAGTTTATTATTTGTTTCACCTATTTCCTTCTGAATCTCATCCAGTTCTCTCTTTCTTCCGAGAAGATTGCTGGAATTTCTGAAGGCACCACCTGTCATGGCTCCACCCGGATTGATGAGTTCTCCCGTAGGTGTAACCAGACGAAGGGACTGATTATACTTCTTTGATATTCTTATAGCACTGTCGATATTATCTACAACAATACTTCTTCCAAGAAGACTGTCGATAATACCGCTGAATTTCTTATCGGTCTTAACCAGCTGTGAAGCGACACCGATAACTCCCTTTTCCTTAAGAGCATCGGGATTTACCGAACCACGTCCAACCACACTTGTGATTGGGAGAAATGTAGCCCTTCCCAGTTTGTTTGTTCTGAGGTAGCTGATCATTTCCTTTGCTGTAGCTTCATCCTCGGTAACAATATTCTGAATGCTTCCACCCAGAGCAGTCTCTATGGCTGTTTCATACTCTGCGGGAGCCTCGATTATATCAGCAACAACACCGATAACCTTTTTATTGTTTTCTTTTCTCTCCATTACCTTCTTAATACTCTGACCGTAACCCTCATAGCGCTCCGTCAGATTGCGAAGGCTTTCATATCTGGACTTAAGACTGATAACACTCTGGCTGTATTTCTGTATCTCATTCTTAACAGTTGTCGATCTGTCTGATACAGTTCTCAGTTCGTTCTCACATTTTGAGAGCTTTACTCTGTTCTTTTCCAGAGCCTCATCTACAGTACCTTTTTCTTCTTCAAGATTCTTTTTCTCTGCAAGGATAAGACTTTCCTCACTCTTATCCTGAAGCAGCTTAGACTTAAGCTCAGTCTTACGAAGGTTTATATTCTCAAGCATAGTATCATATCTTGCTATTTTCTCCTTGAGATTACCACCTTCATTTATAAACTCTATAATATCCGCCTTAGCACTTTCTATTCTGTGGGCAGTATCATTTTCCTCGTCTTCGGCTTTCTGTCTCTGCTTATCAGTTTCAGCAGCCTTCTTTTCTTTTTCCTTTAATTCGGCAGCTACTGATTCCTTTTTCTTCTCAAGTTCTTTTCTGTTATTATCCAGCTCTTCAAGACGTCTGGATAGTCTGTCTATCTGAGCATTTATTTCAGCATTAATAACACCCTCCGAAGAAATCCTTTCCTTAATAACTCTGATTTCTCCGTCAGCGCGTTCATTTTCAAGCTTCTTATCATTGATTGTATTCTTAAGATCTTCTATCTTGTCATTGATCTGTTCAAGAGTCTGTTCAAGTCTCTCATATTCAGCCTTAGTATAGTCAAACTCTTCCTTAAGTCTGGTAGAATCAGCTTCTGTAATATCAAGCTTTTCCTGATTTTCATCCAATTTTGCCCTTATCTTATCTATCTCAATAAGGAAGGAATTAATATCCAGAGTCTTCTGTCTGTCCTTTAATTCAATATATATCTTAGCCTTCTCCGACTGCTCGCGGAGAGGTTCTACTCTTTCCTCAAGTCCTGAAAGTATATCATTTACTCTGTTCAGACTTACATGCTCATTATCCAGCTGTTTCTCTGTTATCTGCTTATTCTTTTTATACTTAACTATACCGGCAGCCTCATCAAAGAGAGCTCTTCTGTCATCAGGCTTATCTGAAAGAATTCTTTCTATCTGACCCTGTCCTATGATGGAGTAACCTTCTTTACCGATACCTGTATCGAAAAACATGGAAGTAATATCCTTAAGTCTGGTTACATTTCCGTTCAGCAGATATTCACTCTCACCTGAACGATAAACACGTCTGGCAACAGTTACTTCATTATATTCTATAGGAAGACTGTGGTCGGAATTATCAAGTGTTATAGCCACATAAGCTGCCGCCTGAGGCTTTCTCAGCTCTGTTCCCGAGAAAATAACATCCTCCATCTTGGAACCACGGAGCTTTGATGCACTTTGTTCTCCCAGAACCCATCTGACCGCATCGGCAACATTACTCTTACCCGAGCCATTAGGTCCAACTATTCCGGTTATTCCCTCTTCAAACTTAAAATCTATTTTGTTTGCAAAGGATTTAAAACCATTTACCTCTATACTCTTTAAATACATTATTCAATACCTAACCTGTTAATAGTTTCATGAGCGGCAACCTGCTCTGCCATTTTTTTAGTAGGGCCCGTGCCCTCTTCATACTCCTCTCCCTGGAGTCTTGCAACTACTCTGTAGACTCTGTTATGCTCCGGTCCCTGGGTGGATATCAGACGATAATCCAGCTTAAGTCCGTTGCCCTGAGCATACTCCTGGAGTATTGATTTGGCATCGTAAAATGTAGACTTACCCTCTATGTCACTGAGAAGGAACTTCTTTATATACTTCTCCGCTTCTTCCAGACCGCCGTCCAGATAAATAGCACCCAGCACCGATTCAAACAGATCACACAGAATCGAAGGTCTATTCTTTCCACCGGTTATTTCTTCTCCATGACTAAGGTACAGATAATCACCAAATCCCAGATTCTTTGTTATCTGGGACAATGTGTATTCACATACGAGACTGGCACGAAGCTTGGTCAGCTCGCCTTCTGTTTTTTCGGGGTATTCCAGAAAAAGCTCCTTACTTGTTACAAATTCCAGGATAGCATCTC
>JAFWSY010000015.1 GCA_017519155.1 Eubacterium sp. | reverse complement strand
CGGCGGAGGGACGTATAGAATTCAATATAGCCATCAATAACTATACCCTCTCCAATCCTATTATCAGTTATTATCTGGAAGGCAGAGAAGGCGAAGGTGTCGTAGCAAGACAGGATAAGCTGGTTCCTCTTACCTACAGTCATCTTCGAGGCGGAGACTATACACTTTGTATAGAGGTTCTTGATCCTAAGACTCTCAACCCAATTAATTTTAAAAGAATAAAGATCAAAAAAGAAAAACTTACCTACGAGAAGATGTATTTCCAGCTCTACCTTGCTTTTGTATTAATCTTCTGCTTCTTCTATGTGGGCTGGCTGTTCTACGTAATACACAGAAGGACAAGAAGGATTATCGGTCTCCAGAAGGAAATGACTACAGATCCTATGACTGGAATACTCAATAAGGCCGGCTCCCACAGAGCACTTAAGACAGCCTGTGAAGAAGAAACGGGTATATTTCTTATGATCGACCTGGACAGCTTCAAGCTGGTAAATGACCTTTACGGACATGACATGGGTGATAAGATACTTATAAGATTTGCAGAGCTTCTTAAAGAAGGAGTAAATGAGGACGACATCTGCGGCCGACTTGGTGGTGATGAGTTCGTCGCATTTATCAAAAATACCATAGATGAAGAAGAGGTTGAAAAACTCACAGTCTTCATGAATAAAGAGATTGTAAAGTCTGCTAAGGAATACATGGGGGACGATATGCAGATTCCTCTGGGCACATCCATCGGTGCCGTAAGAGTACCCGATGAAGGAAGAGATTTTGAAGAAGTCTTCAAGCTGGCTGATAAAGCCCTCTACGTAGTTAAGCAGAACGGAAAACACGGCTACTATATCTACCAGAAGAAAGCAGAAAAGAAGGGAGCTTCCGAGGAATCAGGCGATAAGCATGATCTCAGCCACATCAAGAAGATAATCGGTGAAAGAAATGAAGGTAAGGGCGCTTACGAGGTTAACTTCGACAAGCTCCAGACCTTATACAAGTTCGTTAACAGAGACGATAAAGTAGCAGGTAAGAAGTCACACATCGTGCGTATAAGCATAAACTCGGGAGACGGAAAAGCCGTTACAGACGAAGCCTTAGAAGCCTTCAAGGATGTACTTATCCGCGGACTTGGCAAGAACGATGTGGTAAGCTACTACTCCGGAGATATCTTCGCACTCATCATGGAGGATGCTCCAAAAGAAAAAATAGACGAAATAATATCCCTCTGGAAAGAGGACGAAGCCCACAAAGCCTATACAGCAGATGTAGAAGTCGCATCCGTGGGAGAATAAACTGAACAAACAAAAAATGTGACACTTGAACCAGGTTCAAAGTGTCACATTTTTTTGTATACTAAACTATTAAATTACTAAACTGCATTTACCGCATACACGGTTCCGAAGCCTTTATCCATCGGTACTATGCTAACTGCGCTGTCCAGGTCCTCAAGACCTATATCAGCTGAAGCCGCATCAGCCTGACCTGATATATCAACTATGATTGCTGCCTCAAAACGTCTGGACAGATCACTCATGTTAAGGCTTAGGTTGTAAAATGTTTCAGAACTCAGTTCGTATTCAAGTGATATGATATCGAACTTCTTTCCTCCTGATACCTGGAAACGGTTGAACCATTTCTTGGCTGCTTCATTATCAAGACTGTTCTTTGTTCCGATGATCACCTTGCACTCAGGAAATACAGCCTTAACTGCATTGATCACTGAATTAACCATTCTGGTCTGCTCTTCGAAGCTGAGGCTTATACCCTGCAGTTCATCAAAAAGTCCTGAATCGATCTGAACAAATGATGGTTTAGCTCCATTTTCCGAAAGCTTTGTAAAGAGCTTATGAATATTTTCAAAGCCGCCTCTTTCGGACTTTCTTACAAACATTCTGTTGTCTGCACCGGTCTCTGACCTAACCTCTTCATATAAAGGAAGCAGGTTCAGTCTGGCACACCATTTAAGGCCTGCACCAACTATGTTCTTACCGAAATTGATTATCTGATCAGCACTGTCGTATATACCATTTGTCACATTCACATGATTCATAACCGCATGAATGCCTTTGGACATAAGACTGCTTATGCTGTCAGCAGAGCCTTCCGACACATTTACCATCTTGCATAAGTTACTCACGTTTTACCCTCTCTCTCCTAATAAAAACGTCAAAACACAATCTTACGCACTAAACTTTATGCCGATTTTCTTATAAAGTCAATTCATACAACTTAACAAAATTAACGGTCGTTTTTGTTAAATATGTCACTATGAATCACCATACTCATTAATCCGCAATATACTATCTCTTATTGGAGCGTCTCCATATCCTTCGCTCCTGAGCTTCCTTTATAAGTCCGTCCCTGAAATCAGGATGCGCTATGGAGATTAGGTCTTCTGCTCTCTCCCAGGTGGACTTGCCTTCAAGATTGATAACTCCGAACTCTGTGGCTATAAAGTAAACCTGACTTCGTGGAGATGTGATTATATCTCCGTTAAACTGAGGCCTGATCCTGGAATGATAGGATCCATCCTTTTCTTTATATCTTGAATACATACAGATAAATGCCTTGCCGCCTCTGGATACCGAAGCCCCCGCCAGAAAGTCCAGCTGTCCTCCGGTACCGCTTATCTGTCTGGAGCCTGAGCTCTCTGCAGCAACCTGTCCGTAGAGATCCACAGCCACACAGCCGTTGATGGATACCATGTTATCCAGCTGAGCTATGACACTCGGTCTGTTAACGTACTCAAGAGGATATGCCGCTATACCGTGATTATCATCCAGCCATTCATAGAGCTCATTTGAACCTACGGCACAGCCGAAGACTCCTTTACCTTTATCAATATTCTTCAGCCTGTTTGTCAGCTTGCCTGAACGATAGAGCTCCAGATATGCATCAGTACAGAGCTCCGTATGCATACCCAGATCCTTTATATCAGATTCGGATATAAGCTTGCCCACCGCATTTGGTATACTTCCTATTCCCAGCTGAAGATTGGCACCATCAACTATATAAGGAATGATATGTGATGCGATCTCTATATCCGTTTCACTTGGTACTATCGGAAGCATGTCCCTGAACGGCATATGTATTCCTTCAACGATATAATCCACATCGGATATATGAATACACTCATGATAACCTCCGTGAATCTTCGGCATGTTCTCATTTACCTCGACAATGACTATATCCGCCTTCTCACAGATAGGTCCCGCCACACCGGTATTAACGGAGAAATTAAAGTATCCGTGCTTATCCATAGGCGAAACACTCACCATGACTACATTTACCTTAATAAAGAATTCATAGTAAGCAGCATTGTTATGGAATACCATGGGGATATAGTAACAGCGTCCCCTGTCGCACAGTTTTCTCTCATAGGAAGAACAGTGCCAGCTATGGTATATAAAATGCTCCTCAGTGCCATCACACTCTGCCACCTCTATAGGTCCCGGAAGAAGATTTCCCCTGATCTTCACATCATGCAGCTCTTCTTTTCTGGCTGCAAGGGCCCTGTCCAGAAGCACCGGCATACCAAGAGAGCTGGTGTAGTCCACCCAGTCGCCGTCCTTAACGACCTTCACAGCCTCCTCGGCCGTTCGAAGCTTCCTTATATATTCCGCAGTATAATCAATCAACATATGCTATACCCCCAATAACAATGATATCAGGTGAAAAACTGTCATCTTTTTCAAAAAAGATGACAGTTTTTCACCTGATATCTATGTGTCATCTTTTCTTTAATCCTGTTGTGTAAGTTTTGCCTCCGGCACTGCCATCATGGAGTAGTTGGTGTGATATATCACGTAGCCGGGATTTGCTCCAGGCGGTTTCTTAAGATTCTTTCTCTCTGTGTAGTCTATCTCAACCTTCGGAGCATCCTTTGCCG
>JAFWSY010000185.1 GCA_017519155.1 Eubacterium sp. | reverse complement strand
TGAAGGAATGAAGAAGATGGCTGAAATCTACGGCTGTGATATATCCCGTCCTGCAAAGAATGCTAAAGAAGCTGGATGGTCTCAGAGACGAAAATGAGACTAAGAGTGATATATATGCAGTAGTTGCAAATATCCATAAGATTATTACAGATGAAAATGAAGAGAATAACAGAAAAGCTGCTGAAATAAAAGAAAAAATGGATGAGCTGGATAAGGAAAATGCAATCAGAAGCAAAGAGCTTTCTGAGGCTTATACCGAGATAGCAGTCCTGGATAACAGACGAGAATACATTGATATCAATATAAAGAATCTGGAAGATAAATCCCGCGAGTTACAGGAATCGCTTTCAGCTCCTGTTATTGGAAGTCCTGTGGAAATAATAGGAAAGAAACAGGCTGAGATAAGAAGTATTGAAACAGATATAAAAGAGAAGGAAGAAAGAATAAGCATTCTTTCTAAAAATGAAACGGATTATGAAGAGCAGCTGAAGGAGCTTCTTCTTGATATAGGCCGTACTGAGTTAAAGAAGAAGGAACTTGAGGGCGCTCTCGAGGAGTATAAAACCGTTAAGGATAAAAGAAAAGCAATCAGTTCCATATATACCGGAAATGCTTCAGCTGATATGACTCAGGTTGAAGATAAGCTTAAAGAGCAGAGTACTGAGCTGATAGTAAAGCTTCATGAGATGAAGAAGAAGCTCGGTACATATGAGAAAAGAGAAAATGATATCAGAAACGGAAGACTCATGTCTCCTACCAAGGGTGTAGAAAGGCTTCAGGAATACTTTGCTACAAGACATGGTCTTGCTGCCATGTTCGGAATGGACTATGTGGCAAGTCTTCCGGAGGATATGAAAAAAGAACTGCTTACCAGACTTCCTGGTATAGCATACGGTCTTGTGGTGGAAGATCTGGATAAGCTTATGATGGACAAGGGACTTGCTGATATCGATATAGATGAACAGATCGTTCTTTATGACAGGGAAACCCTTTCCTCAGCCAGAATCGGTGAAGAGCCTGGAATAGGCTATGTGAGACATGACAGGGATTTCTATACAGACCTCAGTGCAGTTCAGTCCAGACTGGGAATATTAGGAGATGAAATGCGTCTTCTCCAGGAGGATATCAGAAGCAATGAATCAATGCTTGAAACTCTTCGTGAGGATATGGATTTTGTCAGACTCTACATCGACAGGAACTATGACAATGTGGAGGAAGACCTGCTTGCCACAGGAAGACAACTGGATAAACTTAATGATGAAAGAACAGCTGTAATAAAGAAAAGATCTGACTGCAGCAGTGAGCTTGATAAGCAGAGAAAACTGATAGAAGGTCTTACACATGATATTGATGTTAGGCTGAGTGATATATCCGTACTGAATGAAATAGCAGGTGCTGATGATAATATATCCAGAATGAAGAAAGAAAGACTGGAGATATCAGACAGTAAAACCGGCATACAGGCACGTATAAAGCAGGCAGAGGAAAGACAGAGTGCTATTAATCTTAAGAGACTGGAATATGCCGATGAGATAAAGTCTGTTGAAACAAAGAACAGTGCGCTGATGGCTAAATGGGAAAACAGATATGCCATGTATTATGTAGAAAGCACTGACTTTAAGGATATGAAAAAGGACCTGGCTTCGCTTGAACTTCTTTTTGAGAAAGCACTTGGACAGGTATCTGACGGAAGGATGGCTCTTGAAAAAGAAAAGCTTCTCAGAGATACCCTGGTAAGTAACATAGACAGACAGACCAGAGTTATAAATGACCTGGGAGTTTCTCTTGAAGCTCTGGAGCAGGCCGATAAAGAAAACAGTCTTGTGGTTCCGAGCGAGGAGCTGATACAGGAGATCAGAAAAACCAATGATCAGTTAAAGGAAAATGCGGCTGTTATAGATAAGTCCCTGAGAGAACTTGAAGACAGCTCTTCAAGGATGTCAGGAAAACTGGAATACGCAAAGAGAAGATTCTCAGAGCGTTATGGTGAAGATAAGCTGATTGAAATAGATGCCATTAGAGAGGAGCAGGAGGCTTCGGATCTTAAGGGTATCGATGATATGATCAGAGAAAACGAAAAAATTCTCGAATATAAAAAGAGTGAGCATATCAGAAGAAAAGCAGCCTTAAGTGATTATATGAGCGAGGAGAAGGGAAATGAGGATATACTCAGACTTTCTTCACGTATAGTTCAGCCTGATAAGAGGGACCTGTCTGGGCTGATGCCTCTTGATGATATATCAGGTATCAGAGACAGCTTTGATCAGATGCTTCTGGATCATGATAAGCTGATCAAGGATATCGACAGAGCAAAGGCAGACATGCTGAAGGTTAAGCTTAAAGTTTATGATTCACTTACTGAAATGAATCGTCATGAGCTGGCAGCATCAGTTCGTGATGATGTGGTGAATCCGGAAAACTCTGCCGAAGCCCAGGCTCTTACAGATAAGCTTCGTGAAGTTGTGAAGCTGATCGATCTTGAGAAGGACAGACTTGAGAAGACACTTGTGGGCATGGAAAAACTCAAGGACAACTTTATAGAAGAATGTATAGAACGTTGTCTGGATGTCAGAAGCGAGCTTGATAAGCTTACAAAGCTTTCTGAGATTACCATGGATAACAAGGCTGTTCAGATGATAAGGCTGACGATTCCTTATGTGAAGGATGAATATATAAAGGACAGAATGTCTGAATATATAGATTCAGTAGTTGCTGAGATGGATAAGAAAGAAACAGAAAGTGAGATGCAGAAGTATCTTAACAGCAGTCTTTCCATGAAGAAGCTGTTCTCTGTTATAGTTTCTGATATGTCCAAGATCAGACTGCTCCTATACAAGCGAGAAAGAATCAAGGAACAGAGCCGTTATCTGAAATACGAAGAAGCAGTTGGAAGTACCGGTCAGTCCCAGGGTATATACATACAGTTCCTTATCTCTATAATAAACTATATAGCGGGAATGTATGGCACAGGGGATACTAAAGAGAAATCCAAGACACTGTTCATTGATAATCCTTTCGGAGCGGCCAAGGATATATATATCTGGGAACCTATATTCAGTCTCCTTGAGGAAAACAGCTGCCAGCTTATTGTTCCGGCACGTGGAGCTACTCCGGAAATAACCGGCAGATTTGATATCAATTATGTTCTGGGTCAGCAGATGACCGGCAAAAGGACTACTACCGTTGTTACAAGCTACAGCAGCAAGACAAAGGGCGAGGAGCTGGAGTATAAGGAACTTGATTACGAGCAACAATCGTTTGACTTTATTTGATGAATATGATTCATGATTTACTTTTGTCGCGAAAGAGCTGACGAAGCGTGACAGCGAGTTTCAGCTCAACGCGGAAAAAATGTATGAAAAAATGGGAATGTGTATATGTACAGAATAGAAAGTACGACAATTTTAACGCCGCAGAATGGTCTTAATATATATAGAGGGCGTACTGAAGACTCCATCATGCTGACGGAAATCCGTGGACAGGATCCCATGGATGTGGGCATCAAGTATGATGCCGATGATCTTCTTGCCACTACATTGAGAGCCAGACGAGGCAAGGGTATGATTGTTATGGGCAATCTCGGTGACCCATATAATAAATGGGAAGAGGAGCTTTGTCTTACCCGTAAATGTCTTATGGTTATTGAGAACTCCGATTACGGAGTGTGTATCAATACACATCAGCAGTTTATCCTCAGGGATCTGGATGTGCTTGAAGGTATTTCTTCCAAAACAAAATGTATAGTTGATATAAATATTCCTACATTTGATGAGAAGAAGCTTGAAAGACTTGATGGAAGTGATACAATGTCAGTGCAAGAAAGACTTAATCTTATCAGTACTCTTAAGATGCATGGCATCAGTGTTGTGGTAAGTGTCAGCCCCATCGTTCCTTATGTGACTGACAACAAAGAGGAACTTCTTTACATGATTAAGGAGCTGTCCGGCCTGGGAGTCAGGCATATAGACTTTCTGGATTTCAGAACTGGCATACAGAAGGCTGTCAGAGATTTCTTCTATACAGAGTATCAGAAGCGTTTCCCTGAAGAATATGAGATGTATATGAAAGAAAGAAAAAATGACGGAGAGATTGTTGCAAATAACAGCAAAGCTCTGCTTAAGGAACTGGGAGATGTATGCAGATCTAAAAAAATAATGTATGATACCAGACAGATACGTCTCTGGAGAAGACAATATGAAAACAAAACAGTTGGTACACAGTTATCATTGTTTTAAGATATCAGGAGGAAAAATAAATGGATTTTAACAAGGCAAGTCTTAAGATGCACGAGGAAAATCAGGGAAAGCTTGAGGTTAAGCTTAAAGTTCCTGTAGAGACAAAGGATGATCTCTCAACAGCCTATACCCCGGGTGTTGCAGAGCCATGTAGAAAGATACATGAGAATCCGGATGATGCTTATAAGTATACACTTAAAGCAAATACAGTTGCAGTAGTATCTGACGGAACAGCAGTTCTCGGTCTTGGAGATATAGGACCACTTGCTGCTATTCCTGTTATGGAAGGAAAGTCTGTCCTTTTCAAGAGATTCGGAAATGTAGATGCATTTCCTATATGTATAGATACTAAGGATACAGAGGAAATAATAGAAACAGTTAAGAGACTTGCTCCTTCTTTCGGAGGAATCAATCTGGAGGATATATCTGCTCCAAGATGTTTCGAGATAGAAAGAAGACTTAAGGAAGAACTTGATATACCTGTATTCCATGATGATCAGCATGGAACAGCTATCGTAGTTGCAGCAGGACTTACCAATGCTCTTAAAATAGTCGGAAAGAAGTGGGAGGATATCAGCGCTGTTATAAGCGGTGCCGGTTCAGCCGGAATATCTATCTGCAAGCTTCTTCAGAGCTTTGGTATAGGAAATGTAGTCATGGTTGACAGCAAGGGCGCACTTGTTGAGGGTGATCCAAGACTTAACAGTGCCAAGCAGGAAATAGCAGCTGTAACTAACAAAGATAAGGAATCAGGAAGTCTTGCAGATGTTCTTAAAGGAAAGGATGTTTTCATTGGAGTATCCGCTCCGGGACTTGTAACTGCAGATATGGTAAAGACAATGGCTTCCGATCCGATTATATTTGCCATGGCAAATCCTACACCTGAGATCATGCCGGATGAGGCTCTCGCTGCCGGCGCAGCTGTTGTTGCAACCGGACGTTCCGATTTCCCGAACCAGGTTAACAACGTTCTTGCGTTCCCCGGTATCTTCAGAGGTGCGCTTGATGTAAGGGCTTCCGATATTAATGATGC
>JAFWSY010000184.1 GCA_017519155.1 Eubacterium sp. | reverse complement strand
TGGTACTCCGGACTTTATTATTCTCGATGAACCTACCAACGGACTTGATCCTCAGGGGATTATCGATATAAGAGAGCTTATCCTTAAGCTTAATCATGAAAAAGGAATAACCTTCCTTATCTCCAGCCATATACTTGATGAGCTGTCTAGGATAGCAAGTTGTTACGGTTTCATAGATAAGGGACATATAGTCCGTGAGATGACGGCTGAGGAACTCAGAGCAGAGTGTCGTAAGTCCATCAGAATGAAGGTAAGTGATATGAACGGACTTGCCAGAGTCATGGAGAAAAAGGGACTTGAATATAAGATAATAGATGATAACACTGCTGATCTATATGCAGAGATTACATTTTCCGAACTTGCAAAGGAGTGTGAGCAGGAAAACTGTACCATCATCACAATGGAGGAGCATGATGAAAGTCTTGAAGCCTTTTATCTTGAGCTCCTGGGAGGCGGAGAGAATGCTTAAACTACTTTATACTGACTTAAGAAATATACTTTACAGCATGGGAATCAAGCTCTGTATTCTTGCCAGTCTGGTATATCTTGTGGGTACGGTAGTGGTATCCGAGATAATCCTGCATTTCTTTGATGCCCAGATGTACGCGGATCAGATTGTTACTGTATATCCATCCGTTTCGATTTTCGTTGTTACGGCAGCCACACTTCTTATTTATATCAGAGAGTATTCGGACGGAATAATAAGAAATAAGATGTGCAGCGGAGCTAAAAGAACTAACATCTTTCTTTCTGCTGTGATAAGTTCAGCATTTATCGCATTTATGATGTCGGCAATTAATCAGATAGTATCAACCGTTACAGCGCTGGTTTTAACTGAAGGGTTCTATAACATGACAGCTTCTGAGATCGCATGGTCCTTCCTGGAGAATATAATTGTTTCTGTAGCAATAGCGGTTTTTTCAACCTCTCTTATAATGATCATGGGTGGAAAAAATGCAAGCTATGTGATAGGGCTTGGCATAGCCTTTGTGTTTAAGATTATAAGCATGGAAGTAGCTGATAAGCTGTATCCGGAAAAAGGACTGTGTCAGCTTACAGGACTAAAACTCACATTATATACATTTTATGACAGATTCGTTCCTTATGCACATTCGGACGGAATGCCGAGATGGGGACTTGGAAGTACTCTGGCAGGAAGCCTTGGAACAATAATTATAGCAATGGTTATCGGCCTTATAGTGTTTAATAAGAAAGAGATAAATTAGGAGCAATTAGTAAAGATTATGAAGAATTTATATATTACAAACATGAGAAAGCTCGTTATGAGCAGGTTATATATAGTAGGACTGATGATAGCTGTAGCGGTTACATATATTTTTACAAAGAATGGTTTTGGGCTCGGCGGAATCTTTGGAGATATGACAACCACAGGAAGAATGTTTTTTATCAGTGTGGCGATTGTAGCATATTTTACGATTTATACACCGCTGTTTGTATGTGAGGAGTATACGGAAGGCTCAATAAAGAATAAACTGATTGCAGGTTTTACCCAGAAGCAGATATTCGGAGCGGGAATTCTGACACAGATAAGTGCAGCTTCAGGCATGTGGCTGCTCCATATCATATCCGGACTTATTGGAGGCGCTCGTCCGGATGGACAGTGCTGTGTGGAAATGCTCATAGTATTTCTTGCGATGATAGGCTACGTAGCAGTTATTTATACCTTATCCTTCCGTCTGGCAAAGCCTATAAGAAGTACCATATTTTCTTTCCTTCTGTTAAATGTATGCTTCAATATGGTTACTTTCGGTAATCTTCTGATAATGATCTCAGAGGGAATAGCACTTAAGATAGCAGCTGTTGTTTATAACATAGGAGTGCTTGGTCAGTGGTTTGTTTATTCCGGTATGGCTGATGATGCTGCAAATCCGGGAGCTGCAGTTCAGGTTATCATATCAGTTTGCATTATAGTTTTATCAGTTCTGATTGGAATATCAAAACTCAGCAAACGTGATATCAAATAAAGACTTCAAGGAAATGCTTATACGAAAGGATATATAGAATCAGATGAAAAAATTCAGAGGATTGTTGCTTGGTACCTTAATATTTGCGGTACTTTATATAGGAGTACTTATCTTTCTTATAACAGGAGTTGTAGGCTCCTGTGAGAGAAAAATAGATGGAATAGAAAAGTATGGTCAGAGCTTTGATGAGCTGCAGATTCCGGCAGATGCAAAGGTAGTAGGAATAGGTGAGGCTACTCACGGAAACTGTGAATTCCAGGTTGATAAGCTGAGAATGCTTAAGAAGCTGGTTGAAACAGGAAGATGTAAGTCCATCGCATTTGAGATGTCTCCGGGTGAGGCAGCAGAAATAAATGATGCCATCCACAGTGAGAATGTAGATCTTGCAGAGGTAATGTCAAGAACAGACTATCCACTTTATGATACAGAGCAGATGATAGATATGATCACCTGGATGAGAGACTATAATCAGGGTAAATCTTATGAGGATTCAGTTGTTTTCTACGGTGTGGATATGCAGGGTATCGGCAGAGATGTATCTTATCTTACTTCGTTTGCTAAGATCCATGAGGATACATTTTCCGAAAAAGAAATCAAGCTTCTCAATAAGATGAGTGCTGATGAAGATTATGATTATTCTAAGAAGAAGGATTTTTTTGAAGATATAAGTAAAAGACTTATGGCTGATGAACGTCAGGAGTGTAAATATGCATCTATAATCTGTGAGGCAGTAATTCAGTCTATCATGGCACCGAGCTTTGACGAGGATTCAAGTGCTTATTCAAAGCATAGAGATTCCTCAATGGCTGAGAATCTTAAGAGTTTCTATGAGTTAGAACAGGAAAGAGGTTATTCTCAGATAATAATAACTGCACATAACGGTCATGTTATGAAGGGCGAGCAGGAGGGATATGGCGTTAAAGCAATGGGCGGTTTCATAGACGAAATATTCGACGGAAGCTATTTTTGTATGGGAACTGCATATTACAATGCCTGTGTAAATATTCATGTATCAGGAACCTTTGATGAGAATTATCTCCGCCAGGATTTTAACTTCTGTTCAGATGATATACTTGCATATCAGGCTAAGTTCTTTGATGGGGGAAGCTACTGCCTGAACTTTGATGAGGTAGATGATACAAATAGTGAAGTATATAAAAGAATTCATGAAAGCGGTTTTATGGGGCTGGTAGGAGAAGGCTACAGCAGTCTTACAGGAATAAGAAAAGATGATCGTATAAAAATGATTCAGGGTGACAGATTCGATGCAGTGATATATTATTATGATGTGACACCGATACGTGTGTTGAATTATTAAAATATCTTTCCATCTCATCCGCCGTATGACGAAGGAGATGCTGAAGGAAATAAGGGTCATGGGGGATGAGTATGAAGTATATCCTGCTGATCAGCATATTCATTAATATAGTATTGCTGATTAAGATAAGTGTGATGAAGTTATCAATAAAGACGCTGGCACAAGATTTTGAAGAAAGGGCTTCACTGGACAGTGATACCTTGCTGGGAGTATCCAGCAGGGACAGAAGTATAACATATCTGGCAAGTGCGTTGAATGAAACCTTGTCCAAGCTGAGGACAATGTATCACAGTTATAAGCAGGGAGACGAAGGCTTAAAGAATGCCATAACAAATGTTGTTCATGACATCAGAACCCCGCTTACTGCCATCTGCGGATATCTGGAACTTACCGAAAGATATGATAAATCTCCTGAGCTGGCAAAATATCTGGAAGTGATAAGTGAGAGAACTAACTATATGAAAGGACTCACAGAAGAACTCTTTGAATATCTGCTGGTAAGAGATGTTGAAGCACCGTCGGATAAGCAGGAGGTTAATATCAACCGGATGCTGGAAGACTGCATCATGAACATGTATCCGACACTGATGGAAAAAGGTATAAAGCTTAAGGTCGAACTAACGGAGAAACGTATAGTCAGGAATCTTTATCCTGAATATCTGGAAAGAGTATTCAATAATCTTATCAGCAATGCTTTAAAATACAGCAATGAAGATCTTGGTATAAATCTTGAGGATGACGGAACAATTATTTTTTCAAACAAGGCCAATAATCTCACCAGTGTTCAGGTGGAAAAATTATTTGACAGATTCTACACAGTGGAAACCGGACAGAACAGTACCGGAATAGGCCTGTCCATAGTCCGAAGCTTTATTGAAAAAATGGACGGCACAATAGGAGCTGAATATAAAGAGGGAAGACTGCTTATAAAAGTAGCCTTCCCTATAGATGACAATTGAACTTTAGTTCAATTGTCATCTTCTTACTAAAACAGATTTGAGGCCGACCATCGATAATATCGATAATCGACCTCCCGTATCTGTAACTCTCTCCCAATGTTCACCTATTTATTTCTCTCACCAAATAAATATATGCTCACTCTCTGTATCTAGTATAACATGCGTGACAAAGATTCTGCAACCGGAAGAATCGTTCATATGTGTGACATACTCCCACCACTTTCGCTTCGCTAAGAAGTGGGGGCTTCTCGTTCGAGTAATCTAATGATTACAGCATACACGAACTATCCCCGTCTGTCCGACGGTTCTATTTATACTTAGATGTAATTATCCTCGCCTCCTATAGATTTATGTTGTAGTTATTTCAATATACCCAGAATCAGAAATGCACCTCCGATAAATATAACAGGTATCAATAGCAGGCATACTCCGATAGCAGCTGCTCCAAAAGATTTTTTACCCTTTATCTTACAGATAATGCCGTATATGATGAGTAACAGTCCCGGAATAATGGCTACCCAAGGAATATCGGCTTGCATCTGTAGCTTTTCAGCATTCCAATTCATACCGAGCAGTATTTCCAAAATCGAAATTAATACAGTGGTTCCCGCAAAGGTGTAAATAATTATTCTGTGTCTTTCCTCAATATCTGTTTTGGCAATCTGAATAACGTTATCTACTGTTTCCTCCGCAACCATGTTCTCATTTGTTGTTTCTGACTTCATAAGTTCTGTAATGGATACCTCTAAAGCATCAGCTAAAACTTCTATTGTATTTATGTCCGGGAAACCTAAACCTCTTTCCCATTTACTGACTGCCTTATCTGTCACCTGTATTTTTGCAGCTAAATCTTTCTGAGTCATATTAAGTTTTTTTCTTCTATCCGCTACAAAGTGACCGAATTTTTCTGCATCCATTTTATTCACCTCCTTCAATTGCCATCCTATGATCATTCAATAGAAAAAAACAACCGACGTATCGTTTACCGGCCTAAAACCGCCATTTCACGGGCATTCTACGATTCGTTTACAAAACCAAACAGTACAAAAAATTAAAAAAGAAGCATATAATCTCCTCCAACAATAGCAATCCGTATGTCATATGGCGTCAAAAGATACTTTTGACACCTACATCATAATATCATATATACAAAACAGAATCCAAATATAATCCCGCAAACGATTTATTATAGATTTTTAGAGCCCGTTAGTGCGATTCATCCCCGCCTTAAAGAAGACGGAGTATTCTCGCTTAGAATTGATAAAGCAAAAATTAACCTCCTTTAAATACTTTTAACTTTCCCCCGGTTCTCGTAATCGGGGGTTTTTCCTTGTACATTTCCGGGCGTATTATTTGTAATATTTGTCTAATATACCGCAGCTCATAATTGTGGTATATTGGATTCAGTGTCCGGGCGGTATAGTCTTGGATAAAAGCAATATACTATGAACATAAAGGAGAAGATTATTATGGCTAATCCATATCTACCAAAATGGGAATATATTCCTGACGGAGAACCGAGAGTTTTCGGAGACAGAGTATACATCTACGGGTCTCATGATATAGCCGGTTCAGGAAGTTTTTGTGACTGTGTTTTAAAATGCTGGAGTGCCCCTGTTACAAATCCGAATGAGTGGGTTTGTCACGGTGATATATTCAGAGTCGGTAAAACCAGAGATCATGAAGCAGATACAGATTATACTAAGGAGAATTCAAAGCTTTTCGCTCCGGATGTTGTTGAAAAGGATGGAAAATATTATCTTTATGCATATATCGAAGGTCAGAATGGATGCGTGGCAGTGAGTGACAGACCGGAGGGACCTTTTAAGTATCTTTCTCAATATAAATGTAATTCAAAGGACGCATTTAACAGCGGTATATTCATAGATCCGTCTGTTTTCGTAGATGATGACGGAAGAGCGTATGTTTATTGCGGTTTTCAGAAGTCAGAGCTTGCAGAGCTCAATGCCGATAACATGTATGAGGTAAAGGATGGCACGATAATTGAGGACTTTATTCCGTGCAAGCCAAGTCCCGAGAATGGCTTCGATGATGATAAGAAGTGTTTCTTTGAGGCTGCTTCCATGCGTAAAGTTGGAGATACCTATTACATGATCTATTCTCCGAATGACTGTCCGAAGCTTGCCTATGCTACATCTGACAGTCCTATAGGACCTTTTAAGTTCAGAGGTTTTATCATCGACAGCGGAACGGATTATCCGGGTGGAAATGACCATGGTTCCATCATGAATGTAAACGGTCAGTGGTACATCTTTTATCACAGAATGACCAACGGAACCATCATGTCCAGACGTGGCTGTGTGGAGAAGATAGAGATTCTTCCGGACGGAACAATTCCTATGGTTGAGACTACCTGTCTCGGTTTTGAGGACAGTCTCAATCCTTATCAGATAACCGATGCAGATCTTGCCTGTGTTCTTACCGATGGTGCATTTATATCTGAGCGAAATGTATTCTCGCGTTTTATCAGAAATATAACTGCTGAAACTGTGATTGGATACAGATACTTTGATTTTGGTGAGGATTTCGGGAGCAAGACCATGGAATTTGCCGCAAAGGTTCGTGGTATGGGAACTAACTGCAGAATGAATATTTATATAGATGGAGTTGACAGCGCTGATAGACTGGAAACCTGCAAGACTGTAGGAAAAAAGATCGGCAGTATAGAGATCGGTCATGACGACGAAGTTATAACTACGGTTGTTGAAGCGGTAACCGGAAGACATGCCGTTTATTTTACATTTGAAACTGATTACTCCGGATGGATGGCGGACTATTTCAAAGGAAGAAGTCTGTTCGAACTTGAAAGCTTTGTATTTATGAAGTAAGGAGAGGATAAATGGGTAAAGCATTAAGACCCTTTTCAGGAAAAGAAGTTAAGGTGACTGAAGGACTCTTTCGGAAGAGAATGGATGTTAATATCAGATATCTCGAAGAGCTGGACGATACATGTTTACTACAGAATTATTATTTTGAAGCCGGGATCATAATCCCCGGACTCATGACGCTGGAGGATCCGGCAAGTGCTAAGCTTCACTGGGGCTGGGAGGCTCCGTCATGTCAGCTGAGAGGACATTTTCTGGGACACTATATGTCTGCGGCAGCTGCAATTGTTGCAAATGACGGAAACACAGTTCTTGCGGCTAAACTATCTCACATAGTCAGCGAACTAAGCCGCTGTCAGGAGATGAACGGCGGCAGATGGGCAGGCCCGATACCTGAGAAATATTTTGAGATAATGATTAAGGACACATATATCTGGTCACCGCAGTATACTATTCATAAGCTTCTGATGGGACTTCTGGATACCTATAAGTATACCGGAAATGAGGAGGCACTCCTTGTTCTTTCCGGCATGGCTGACTGGTTCATAGACTGGACTGAGGACATGAAGAAGAGAAGTCCGGAGACTATATACAAGGGAGAACAGGCAGGAATGCTTGAACTCTGGGCAGACGCATATGCCGTGACAGGTGATGAAAGGTATAAGAAGCTTGCCGAGGCTTATAAAGATCAGGGTATATTTAAGCAGATAAAGGCCGGTATTGATGCTCTGACGGATCAGCATACGAATGCAAGCATCCCCATCTTCCAGGGCGCTGCGAAAATGTATGAGATAACCGGCGACGAGGAGTGGCGTGATCTGGTAGAAAAGTTCTGGGACTGTGCGGTAACTAAGCGTGGCATGTATGCTACCACCGGTGCAAATGCGGGGGAGTTCTGGATTCCACCTATGAAAATGGGTGAGTACAGAGGAGATCGCGGACAGGAATTCTGCACTGTTTATAATATGGTAAGAGTTGCTGATTATCTGTTTAAGTGGACAGGCGATTCAAAGTACTGCGATTACATAGAGAAATGTATATATAACGGCTTCCTTGCACATCAGAATGCTGATACCGGAATGCCGACGTATTTCCTGCCTATGACTACTGGCTCTGTAAAGAAATGGGCTACAAAGCGAAATGATTTCTGGTGCTGTCAGGGAACCATGATTCAGTCCTCCACCAGATATCCGGAACTTATATATATGGCTGATGATGAGAATACAGAACTTTATGTAAACCAGTATATTCCGTCAGTTGTTTCGGGAAAGCTTAAAGATATGGACTTCACAGTAACTCAGACACTGGGTATGATGGGAAATGAAGTTCAGACTCTGTTCGAAGAGCATAGCGTGAGCGAGAAGTCCAGATGGAAGATAGACTTTAAGGTTGAGATGCCGGAGAATAAGAAGCTGACGCTGATGCTTAGAATTCCGGCCTGGGTAGAAGGAACTCCTGATATAGCTGTCAATAGAGAAAGAGTAGATGCGTTAGCTGTGATAACAGAGGATGGCTATGCTAAAATAGCAGATCTTGGAAATGGCAGTGTGATAGGTTTATATCTGCCTTCAGCTGTTCGTGCAGAGGCGCTTCCGGATATGCCGTATCAGGCTGCATTTGCAGACGGTCCTATCGTACTTGCGGGACTTACCGATGATGTTGATACCATTTCCGGAGACTTCGATCATCCGGATGATTTCCTCGATCCCGTTACAGAACATGCTTACGATACATTTGTCTGGCTCCAGAATAATTACAGAACAAAAAAACAGCAGAAGAGTATTAAGCTCATTCCGCTGTATGATGTAAAGGATGAAAAGTATACACTTTACTTTGAAAATAAGTAAGTATGCAAAATCAAACAAGTAAAAGAGTAAGATGAATTGACTTACAGAAAGTCGGACAGTTTTTTTGAATAAAAGAAATCATGAGTTAACTGCTCATATTCAATCCACATGGGAAGGGTTTTACATAGACCCTTCCTTTTGCATTCATATTCCTTATTGCTGAGACATGCCACAGGTGAAAGAGCATCCTCCACAGCTTCGATTATCTCACCCACGGAGTACTGCTCAGGACTGCGGCTCAGTGTATATCCTCCGCCCTTTCCGCTGGCACCGATGATCAGCTCTGCCGAAACAAGAGACTTGGCAATAATCTCCAGATATTTCTTTGATATATCCTGTCTTGCAGAGATATCCTTAAGAGGAATCGGTCCCTTATCTCTATTCTCCGCAAGATCTATCATTACTCTTATGGCGTAACGCCCCTTTGTTGAAATCATATATTTAACCTCTATATGCTAAACTGCTTAGTTATTATAATTGCTTATCATTATATATAAACTATAGGATTTTGATATAATCTGCATTTTTAATACCATATTACTTTGTTATAAGTAAAACCTATAGCAAACTATAATGTATAACGATTATACGAAATCAAAAAAACATGATATTATTCGAATTGTCAAAGGGAAAACAAAAAAAGATGACACTTCGAACAAAGCTTAGTTGTCACTTTTTCAGAAAACAGACTATATAAAATGAATTAGAAAAAGGAGAAAATAATTATGAGCAATTACAGATTTGAAACTTTACAGATACATGTGGGACAGGAACAGCCGGATCCGGCAACTGATTCCAGAGCAGTACCTATTTATCAGACAACTTCTTATGTGTTCAGAAACAGCCAGCACGCTGCAGCAAGATTTGATCTTTCTGATGCAGGAAATGTATACGGAAGAATCACAAACTCAACTCAGGGAGTTCTGGAAGAAAGACTCGCAGCTCTAGAGGGAGGAACAGCAGCCCTTGCAGTAGCATCCGGAGCAGCAGCTATTTCTTATACAATCCAGGCTCTTGCAGCAAACGGCGGACATATCGTAGCACAGAAGACTATATACGGAGGAAGCTTCAATCTTCTGAATCACACACTTCCTCAGTATGGTATAGAGACAACCTTCGTAAATGTACACAACCTTGATGAGGTTAAGGCAGCTATCAAGGATAACACAACAGCTATTTATCTTGAGACTCTCGGTAATCCAAATAGTGATATCCCTGATATAGAAGCTATAGCTGAGATAGCTCACGAAGCAGGACTTCCACTGGTTATAGATAATACCTTCGGAACTCCATATCTCATCCGTCCGTTAGAGCATGGAGCTGATATCGTAGTTCATTCAGCTACAAAGTTCATCGGCGGTCATGGTACAACTCTCGGTGGTATCATAGTTGAAGGTGGAAAGTTCGACTGGAAGAAGAGCGGTAAATATCCTCAGATCGCAGATCCGAACCCAAGCTATCATGGAATCTCTTTCTATGATGCACTTGGCGGAGCAGCATTTGCGGCTTACATCCGTACCATCCTTCTGAGAGATACAGGAGCATGTATATCACCATTTAATGCATTCCTTCTTCTCCAGGGCGTTGAGACACTTTCCCTGAGACTGGAGAGACATGCAGAGAATACTAAGAAGGTAGTAGAGTATCTCAGCAATCATCCGAAGGTAGCAAAGGTAAATCATCCTTCACTTCCGGATCATCCGGATAATGCGCTTTATAAGAAGTACTTCCCGAACGGCGGAGCATCTATCTTCACCTTTGATATCAAGGGCGGTAAAGAAGAGGCCTGGAAGTTCATCGATAATCTGAAGATATTCTCACTGCTGGCAAATGTAGCTGATGTTAAGAGTCTTGTTATTCATCCTGCATCAACAACACATTCACAGCTCGAAGAAGATGAGCTTCGTGATACAGGTATCAACCCAAGTACTATCCGTCTTTCAATAGGAACGGAAAATGTAAACGATATAATTGAAGATCTTGAAGCTGCATTTGCATCACTGGATTGATAGGTTTATAATAGGATTGCTCCCATGTGGAGCAATCCATTGACATCTCACAAAAGAAAAGGAGAACGGTTATGTCAAATATTTATAAGGGTACACTTGGACTTATAGGTAATACACCTCTTGTTGAGGTTACAAATATCGAGAAGGATCTGGGGCTTGAGGCTACAATCCTTGTTAAGCTGGAATATTTTAATCCGGCAGGAAGTGTAAAGGATCGTATCGCTAAGGCTATGATCGAGGATGCTGAGGAAAAGGGACTTCTTAAGGAAGGTTCCGTTATTATAGAACCTACAAGCGGAAATACAGGAATCGGTCTTGCAGCTATTGCAGCAGCAAAGGGCTACAGAATAATTCTTACCATGCCTGAGACCATGAGTGTTGAGAGAAGAAATATCCTCAAGGCTTACGGCGCTGAGATCGTTCTTACAGAGGGCGCAAAGGGTATGAAGGGCGCTATCGAGAAGGCAAATGAACTGGCTGCTGAGATAGAAGGCGGCTTTATTCCGGGACAGTTTGTGAATCCTGCAAACCCTGCAGTTCACAGAGCTACAACAGGTCCTGAGATCTGGAATGATACAGACGGAAATGTAGATATATTCATAGCAGGTGTCGGAACAGGCGGAACCGTAACAGGTACCGGAGAATATCTGAAGGAAAAGAATCCTGCTATAAAGGTTGTTGCACTTGAGCCTGAAAGCTCACCGGTTCTTTCAAAGGGACAGGCAGGTGCTCATAAGATTCAGGGTATCGGTGCAGGCTTTGTTCCTGATGTTCTGAATACTGAAGTTTATGATGAGGTATTTACTGCTCCGAATGATAATGCATTTGAGACAGCTAAGTATCTTGCTAAGAAGGAAGGAATATCAGTTGGTATCACTTCAGGAGCTGCCCTTTACGGAGCTATCGAGCTTGCAAAGAGACCTGAGAATAAGGGTAAGGTTATCGTTGCACTGCTTCCTGACAGCGGCGACAGGTATTATTCAACACCTTTATTTAATTAATGAATATCTGATATGACTTTAGAAAATTAAATAAAATGTTTGCATTTTATAAAAAAAGTTATATACTCTAAGAGTAAATAATGATTTTTTGGAAGCAAAGGCGCTTTGAGATAACTCTCGAAGTGCCTTCTTTTTTGCAAAGAAGAGTAACTATTCACGGATTATGAGATATCATGAAAAACAACTGCTTGCAGTTTGTTTTTTCAATGATATCTCATAAAGCCTGCGAATAGTATCAAGGGAGTCAATATGTCGAATTCATATTCAGATGACAAATTACATGAGGAGTGCGGAGTCTTCGGAGAATATTCTTTGTCCGGCGAAAATGTATCGAAGGATATATATTACGGACTGATAGCACTTCAGCATCGTGGACAGGAAGCGGCAGGTATAGCCGTGTCCGATACCGAGGGACCTATGGGCAATCTTTCTATAAAGAAGGACATGGGTCTGGTAAGTGAGGTTTTTCATGAGAAGGACCTTGATAAAATGACCGGCAACATCGGCGTAGGTCATGTCAGATACTCAACCACCGGCGGAAGCGTGGTGGAAAATGCGCAGCCCATCGCCATGAATTATATAAAGGGCAGTCTGGCTATAGTCCATAACGGAAATATAGTAAATGCTTCCCAGCTGAAGGAAGAACAGATGTACCGTGGTCTGGCACATTATACGACCTCGGATACTGAGGTTCTTGCCTATGAGATAATAGGTGAACGCGTAAAGACAGGTACCATAGAAGAAGCAATTAAACATGCGGCTTCAAAGCTGAGAGGTGGATATGCGGTTGTAGTAAGCAGCCCGAGAAAGCTTATCGGAATAAGAGATCCCTTCGGAATAAAACCCCTTATACTGGGACGTAAGCTGAGCAAGAATATTGACAAAGCTCTGGTAAAGGAAAATGAAAACGGAAAGCCGGTTAATGAGCTTTATACATATATACTTGCATCGGAAAGTGCTGCAATAACTTCTGTGGGTGGAGAAGTCATACGTGATATAGAACCCGGCGAGGTTATTTCCATTACCAAGGACGGAGTGGCTTCGGACAAGAGTCTGTGCCAGGAGAAAAGAGCACACTGTATATTTGAATATATCTACTTTGCAAGAAATGATTCCATAATGGATGGTATAGAGATACACGAAGCAAGAGTAAAGGCCGGAAGAGCCCTTGCAAGAAATTCCGGAATAGATGCTGATATAGTAGTGGGAGTTCCAGATTCAGGACTGGCTGCTGCAGAAGGCTATTCCCTGGAATCAGGTATACCTTTTGCTCTCGCATTTCACAAGAACAGTTATATAGGAAGAAGTTTCATCAAGCCTACCGACGAAGAGAGACGTACAGCAGTGCATATGAAGCTGAGCGTTCTGGGACATGTTGTTAAAGGAAAGAAAATAGTAATAATAGATGATTCCATCGTAAGAGGAACAACCATGAGACAGCTGATCGAGATGCTTCGTGAGGCCGGAGCAAAAGAAGTTCATGTGAGGATCAGCTCACCACCATTTTTATATCCATGCTATTATGGAACAGATGTTCCAACATCAAAGCAGCTGATAGCTTCACACCATTCCAGCGAGGAAGTCTGCAGAAGCGTTGGAGCAGATTCACTGGAATATCTGAAGATAGAGGACTTCAAGTCAATGGTAGGAGACCTGCCACTCTGCACAGCATGCTTTACAAACGAATATCCGGTATAGAGATGAGATACCTACATTTTAAAAAATAAATTATAATTAATGCTTGACTTTTAAAAATAAAGCGATATACTATACATAGTTTTGATTATTAAGTATAAATAAAATATAACATTCAAAAAGCAAAGGCGCTTTGGGTTTTTACGGACTCAGAGCGCCTTTTTGTATATTAGGAGGCGAGTTATGAATACTGCATTTGAAGAAATAAAAAAGAAAGGTTTATACGATGGTTCCTTTGAACATGATAACTGCGGTATAGGCGCAATTATTCAGATCAACGGTGAAAAGAGCCATGGTATAGTTGCTGATGCTCTCAGTATAGTTGAGAATCTAGAGCATAGAGCAGGTAAGGATGCAGAAGGCAAGACCGGTGACGGTGTAGGTATACTTACCCAGATTCCTTTCAAATACTATAACCGTATAATGGCTGAGAAAGGGATTAATCTTCCGGCTGTTTCAGCTTCAAATGCCAGACCTTACGGAGTGGGTATGTTCTTCTTCCCTCAGGACAGTCTGGAGAGAAAACAGTCCAAGAACATGTTTGAGACTATTGTTAAGAAGAATGGTCTCACTCTTTTCGGATGGAGACAGGTCAGCATAAATCCTGATGTTCTGGGAAGTAAGGCAAGAGAATGTATGCCTGTTATCGAGCAGGCATATATCGAGAGAAAGGATGGTCTCACAGATCTTGAGTACGACCGTAAGCTTTATATCATAAGAAGAGAGTTCGAGCAGTGCAGCGTAAATACATACGTGCCATCCCTTTCCTGCAGAACAGTTGTCTATAAAGGTATGTTCCTTGTAGGTCAGCTTAGAACATTTTTCCTGGATCTTATGGATGCAGACTATGAGTCAGCAGTTGCCATGGTTCATTCAAGATTCTCAACCAATACAAACCCAAGCTGGAACAGAGCTCATCCTAACCGTCTGATGGTTCATAACGGTGAAATTAATACCATCAAGGGAAATGTGGACAAGATGCTTGCACGCGAAGAGACCATGCATACAGATATATTCTCCGATGAGGATATGACAAAGGTTCTTCCTGTTATTTCCTCCAGCGGTTCTGATTCTGCTATGCTGGATAACACTCTTGAGTTCCTTATGATGAGTGGAATGGATCTGCCTCTTGCAGCAAGTATCCTTATTCCTGAACCTTGGGCACATAATGATACTCTGTCCCAGGAGGAGAGAGATTTCTATCAGTACTATGCAACTATGATGGAGCCATGGGACGGCCCAGCATCAATCCTTTTCTCTGACGGAGATGTTATGGGTGCCATCCTTGACAGAAACGGTCTTCGTCCATCCAGATACGTTGTTATGGATGACGGACGACTCATCCTTTCATCTGAGGTGGGAGTTCTTCCCCTTGATGAAAGCCATATCGTAAAGAAGGACAGACTCTATCCGGGTAAGATGCTTCTTGTTAATACAAAAGAAAATAAGATCTATCTGGATAATGAGATAAAAGAAAAGTACGCTCACAGAAGTCCTTTCGGTGAGTGGCTGGATATGAATCTGGTTGAGCTCAGCTCAATTAAGATACCTAATGAGAAGGTTACCCAGATAAATGTAGAAGAAAGACAGAAGCTGCAGAAGGCATTTGGCTATACATATGAGAACTATCATGAAGGAATCTTAAGTATGGCACTGAATGCAACAGAGAAGATCGGATCCATGGGTGTGGATACTCCGATAGCTGCGCTCTCATCAGAGTATCAGCCACTGTTCTACTATTTCAAGCAGCTTTTCGCACAGGTTACTAATCCTCCTATTGATGCGGAGAGAGAGAAGATAGTTACCTCACGAAGCGTTTATGTAGGAAAGAATGGTAACCTTCTTGAAGAAAATTCAGAGAACTGTCATGTTCTTAAGATACATAACCCTATTCTAACTGATCTGGATATGCTTAAGATCAAGCATCTGGATAAGGACGGAATAAAGGCAGCTACAGTTTCAACACTTTACTATAAGAGTACTCCGATGAAGAGAGTTCTTCAGCATCTCTTTGTGGAGGTTGATAAGGCTTATCGTCAGGGCGCAAGCATCCTCATTCTTTCTGACAGAGGAGTAGACGAGAACCATGTAGCGCTTCCTTCACTTCTGGCAGTTGCTGCAGTTCATAAGCATCTGGTTGAAACCAGAAAATGTACTGCCATGTCACTCATCCTGGAGTCAGGCGAGCCACGTGAGGTACATCATTTTGCAACACTGCTTGGTTTTGGTGCGTCAGCAGTTAACCCTTATCTGGCACATGCAACCATAGCAGAGCTGATCGAGGATGGACTTCTCGATAAGGATTATTATGCAGCAGTTGATGATTATGATGAGGCTATAATCAGCGGTATCGTTAAGATAGCATCAAAGATGGGAATCTCCGCTATAAAGTCCTACCAGGGCAGCAAGATGTTTGAGGCTATCGGTATCTCTGAAGAGGTAATAAATGAATACTTTACAGGAACTGTATCAAGAGTTGGTGGAATAACTCTTGATGATATAGAGAAGGCTGTAGATGAACAGCACAGCAAGGCATTTGACCCACTTGGACTTCCTGTTAATCTGGAGCTTGCTTCAGTGGGCAGACATAAGTTTCGCGCACAGGGTGAAAACCATAGATATAATCCACAGACTATACATATGCTTCAGATTTCCACCAGGGAAGGTAACTACGATAAGTTCAAAGAATATACAAGTATGGTTGATGCTGAGAAGACCGGTTATCTGAGAAGTCTTATGGACTTTAATTATCCTGCAGAGGGAATCCCTCTTGAGGAAGTTGAGAGTGAAGATTCAATCGTACAGCGTTTCAAGACCGGTGCCATGTCCTATGGTTCTATCTCTGAGGAAGCGCATCAGACTCTGGCTATAGCCATGAATCATCTTCATGGTAAGTCAAACAGTGGTGAAGGTGGCGAAAGTGATGAAAGAATCGCATCAGCCGGAACTGCAAATGACAGAAGCTCTGCCATAAAGCAGGTAGCCAGCGGACGTTTTGGTGTAACAAGTAAATATCTTGTAAGTGCAAGAGAAATTCAGATAAAGATGGCACAGGGTGCAAAGCCGGGCGAAGGCGGACATCTGCCGGGTAAAAAAGTTTATCCATGGGTAGCTAAGACACGTCATTCAACACCGGGAGTAAGCCTTATATCACCACCACCTCATCATGATATATATTCTATCGAGGATCT
>JAFWSY010000183.1 GCA_017519155.1 Eubacterium sp. | reverse complement strand
GGTGATACATTTATGGGTATGAATCTGGATCACGGCGGACACCTTACTCACGGTTCACCGGTTAATATGTCAGGTAAATACTTCAACTGTGTTCCTTATGGAGTTAATGATGAGGGACGTATTGATTATGATAATGTACTGGCTATAGCTAAGGAGGCTCGTCCAAAGCTTATCGTTGCAGGTGCTTCTGCATATGCAAGAGAGATAGATTTTAAGAAAATGCGTGAGATAGCTGATGAGGTTGGAGCTATCCTTATGGTAGATATGGCACATATCGCAGGACTTGTAGCTGCAGGCTATCATATGAGCCCTATTCCATATGCTGACATTACTACAACTACAACACATAAGACTCTTCGTGGACCTAGAGGTGGTCTTATCCTCTGCAGCGAAGAAGTTAATGCAAAGTACAACTTCAACAAGGCTATATTCCCTGGAATCCAGGGTGGTCCTCTTATGCATGTAATTGCAGGTAAGGCAGTATGTTTCAAGGAAGCTCTTTCACAGGATTATAAGGATTATATGGGAAGAGTAGTTGAGAATGCTTCAACACTTGCAAGCGCACTTATTGAGAGAGGATTTGATATTGTTTCAGGTGGTACTGATAATCACCTTATGCTTGTTGACCTTAAGAGACTTGGTCTTACAGGTAAAGAGGTTGAGAAGTATCTTGACACAGTTCATATCACAGTTAACAAGAACACAGTTCCTAACGATCCTCAGTCACCATTCGTTACAAGTGGTATCAGAGTTGGTACACCTGCAGTAACAACAAGAGGTGCTGTAAAAGAGGATATGTACATCATCGCAGATGCATTTAAGGCTGCTATTCTTGATAAGGACAGTGCTAAGGCTGAGGCTCTTGTTAAGTCTATTACTGACAAGTATCCTCTGTATAAATAATGGCACTTAAAGAATCTTTTTAAAGAGTAATAATATGGAAGAAAATAACAATCAGAATAACAATAATCAAAATAATAGCAATAATAACAATAATAATGGAAAACGTCCCGGTGGTTTTAACAGTACCATCGGGGTGATAATTATTGCAGTAGTGCTGTCCCTTATATTTATAATGGCACTTAATAACTACAGATCCTCAGGTGAGAAGGAAGTATCCTATGACAAGTTCATTCAGATGGTTGATGAGAAAAAGGTCAAGGATGTAAAGATATACGAAAAGAGAATTAAGTTCACACCGAATGAGGATGATAAAAAGACTCAGAATGTAACATATTATGTTATTAGAACAGATGACTATGATCTTATCAGCAGACTTGAAAAAGCAGATGTAAAGTTCACAGCTATTGATGAAGGTGGAAATGCCATCCTCGGACAGATACTTTATTATCTTATTTTCTTTGCAGTAATGTATTTCCTTACCATGATGCTTTTCAAAAGGATCTCAGGTGGTTCCGGCGGTATCATGAATGTAGGAAAGTCAAATGCCAAGCTGTATGATATGACTAAAAACACAGGCATTACATTTTCCGATGTAGCAGGAGAGGAAGAGGCCAAAGAATCTCTTACTGAGATGGTTGACTTCCTTAAGAATCCCGGCAAGTATCTTGAGATCGGAGCAAGACTTCCGAAGGGTGCTCTTCTTGTAGGCCCTCCGGGAACAGGTAAGACACTTCTGGCAAAGGCAGTGGCCGGAGAAGCAGGAGTTCCGTTCTTCTCCATGTCAGGTTCTGAATTTGTGGAAATGTACGTCGGTGTCGGAGCATCCAGAGTAAGGGATCTCTTTAAACAGGCAACTGCAAAAGCACCATGTATTATATTTATTGACGAGATAGATGCTATAGGAAGAAGCCGTGACACAAGACATATGGGCGGCGATTCCGAGCGTGAGCAGACACTTAACCAGCTCCTTGCTGAGATGGATGGTTTTGATACATCTAAGGGTATAATCATTCTTGCTGCAACAAACCGTCCTGAAGTACTTGATAAGGCGCTTCTCAGACCGGGACGATTCGACAGAAGAGTAGTAGTTGAAAGACCTGATCTTAGAGGACGTGAAGATATCCTCAGAGTTCATTCAAGGGATGTTAAACTGGATGAGACAGTTGATCTTCACGAGCTGGCAAATGTAACCAGCGGTTCAGTTGGTGCAGATCTTGAAAATATCATAAACGAAGCTGCTCTTACAGCTGTAAGAAAAGGAAGAAAATTCGTATCGCAGAACGATCTCCTGGAATCAGTTGAGGTTGTATTTGCAGGTAAGGAAAAGAAGGATCGTATCCTTTCAGCTGATGAGAAGAGCATAGTTGCTTATCATGAGGCAGGACATGCACTTCTTACAGTACTTCAGAAGAATACCATGCCGGTACAGAAGATCACCATAGTTCCAAGAACCATGGGTGCGCTGGGATATGTATGGCAGACACCTGAAGAGGAAAAATATCTTGAGACTCAGGCTGAGATGGAAGCACATATAGTAATAACTATGGGTGGACGTGCAGCAGAAGCAATCAAGTTCCCTTCAGTAACCTCAGGTGCTTCAAATGATATCGAGCAGGCTACCAAGGAAGCCAGAGCAATGGTTACCATGTATGGTATGTCAGAGCGTTTTGGTATGGTACAGCTAGAAGGAATAACCGGAGAATATCTGGACAGACGTTCCATGCTCCAGTGTTCAGATGAAACAGCTACAATGATTGATGATGAGGTTCGTATCATCATCAACAATGCATATGAAAGGGCACTTAAGATTCTTTCAGATAATGAAGAAATACTTGATGCCATCGCACTGTTCCTGATAGATCATGAGTCTATCACAGGAAAAGAATTCATGGATATCTTTAACAGAGTTACAGGTGGTGTATATCCTAAGATAGACATGAGTACTTCACTTACTTCCAGCGGAAAGACCTGGAAGGAAACAGACACAGTGGAGAAGCTCAAGGAAAGAGCAAAGAATAAAAAGGCTAAAGAAAAGGCTGACAAGGCTTCTATAAAAGCTGCTGAAAAAGCTGAGAAGGCTGCCGAGAAAGCAGCAAAGAAAGCTAAGAAAAAAGCCGAGAAAGCGGAAAAATCAGGTAAGGCTGAAAAAGCTTTAAAACCTAAAAAATCTGCTGCAGACAGACTCAAAGTATTTGCAAGTAAAGAGTTTGAAAAAAAGAGAGATGAACTTCTTGCAGATACAGAAGAGGATATAGATGAAGCCGATACTGTTGATACAGCAGAGATAGCATCAGCTGAGAATACTGTGGCTGATAATGAATCAATTGAAGAAGCCGTAGCAGTTGAAACGGCTTCCGATAACGAAGTTATTTCAGACATCGCAGACGTTACAGATGCATCATCCTCCGATGATGACGATGACGAAACAGATTCCGATCAAACTAACACAAACCCGATGCCTTGGCAGTAAACTCTAACAAAAAGGTGACACTTGAACTTTTGTTCAAAGTGTCACCTTTTTTATGTAAACCAAATGATGACAAATTATTATCAGGTGAAAAACTGTCATCTTTTTTCTTGCGTTAATTCAGTTCATCCAGTGTCTTTCCGTATGCCGGAAGGAACTCTGTTATAAAATCTTCTACCTCAGGAAGTTCTTTTTTTAATTTGTCCAAAGCTTTCTCAATAGTTATTTTAGCTGTAGAAAACTCTGTATTGCCGGCTTTTTCTTCTTCTATACATTTGATATAGGCAGAAAGCTTATCAGCCGCTTTAACGAGACGGCGCATATATTTGTCGTCAGCAGAATTATCAGTTTTATATATCTCCATAAATGCAGGTTGAAGATCTGAAGGAAGTTTCTCAAGAAGCTTGTATTCAGCAATGGTCTCAACCTGTTTATAAGCATCTCTGATATCAGGATTGTAGTATTTGACAGGAGTCGGCATATCGCCTGTTATGATCTCGGATGAATCATGATAGAGGCCTATGAGAGCAGCTCTGTCAGCATTCAGACTCTTATTGTATCTGGTATTTCCAATCACACACAGGGCGTGTCCGATCATGGCAACCTCCAGAGAATGCTCACTCAGATTCTCACTTCTGGAATTACGCATGAGCGCCCATCTGTTAATATATTTCATTCTGGATATAGTGGCAAAAAAGTTATATTCCATAGCATCTTCCTTATTTAAAATTTATCTTTTTATTCCGAGTATTTGTTTAGTCAAATTGTTTAGTGAAGTTAGTTTAGTTGACTTGTTTAGTTAGTTTAGTTAGTTGTATTTATTGGGTTTGTTAAGCTTGTTGGGCTTGTTTAGTTTGTTCAAAAAAGGGTATAAAAATATGAAAAGGTACCCTTTTATAATATGACACTTACATAATAGGTTTACATAACTATAGATTTGTTCGGTATTTGATGTTTTTTCCAGAAAAGGTATCCTCTTTAGTCATATATGGGGGGTACCTTTTATATAAAATATGATTATATTGAACACCCAGCATATCTTAGTTGAAATTTCGG
>JAFWSY010000182.1 GCA_017519155.1 Eubacterium sp. | reverse complement strand
CGGATGATAAATCCTTCTGTCACAAAATGCAGCACAGTGGCAGCCAGACAGATAAAAGGAATCCCTATCGGAAAAGCTCTCATCTCACTAAAGGCAGATTTTATCTCATCATTTTTCCAGAAATAAACAATAACAAGAATAACTAGAATAATAACCCACTTAATAATGCCGCTGATTACATTTCTTCTTTTATTCGAATTACCTTCTGTACTTTCAATCCGTTTATTATCAGGCTGTTTTTTATTTTCATTTTCCATATCATTATTAGATATTTTTTCATTCGCTTTCATAATCAGAAAGTATAATCTTTTTCCATAAATTTGCAAGCATGCTTTGCACAAAAAAAGATGACAAATTTTCACCTGATAATAATTTGTCACAAAAAAGGTGACAGTTTGAACAAAAGTTCAACTGTCACCTTGAAGGTTTATTTGTAATCGTATTTAAGTACTGTTACTGAGAGTGGCGGAACGTCGATGGCGATGGAATATTTCATTCTGTCTGCCGGTGACGCTATGGCCTTTATCGGCTTCTTGGAGCCCATGTTTCTTCCGAGACCGCCGTACTTCTCATCGTCTGATGAAAGTATTTCTTTATAGGTTGTAAGGCAAGGAACTCCGATCTTATAATTCTCTCTCTCAACGGGAACGAAGTTGCAGATAAACAGCAGCTGATTCTTTGAAGTCTTGCCACGTCTCACAAATGCAACTATTCCGCTGTCTGCATCATCCACCTTGGTCCACTCAAAGCCCATAACCTCATTATCGTTATAGTAAAGTGCATCATATCCTGTATAAAGATGATTCAGATCTTTTACGAAGTCCTGCATTCCCTTATGCATTGGATTGTCCAGCAGGAACCAGTCAAGACTTCTTGCCTCACTCCACTCACGAAGCTGTGCAAATTCCTGTCCCATGAACAGCAGCTTCTTACCCGGATGACCAAGCATAAATCCGTATGCGGTACGAAGGTTTGCAAACTTATCAAACTCCAGACCTGACATCTTGTTCAGCATAGAACACTTCAGATGTACAACCTCATCGTGGGATATTACAAGTATGTAATTCTCAGCATAGGTGTAGGAAAGTGAAAATGTAAGTCTGTTATGATTGAACTTTCTGAAATAAGGATCCAACTTCATATACTCAAGGAAGTCATTCATCCATCCCATATTCCACTTGAAGAGGAAACCGAGTCCCTTCATATCGGCAGGTGCAGTAACTCCCGGCCATGCAGTAGACTCTTCTGCAATCAGGTATGCACCCGGATTTCTCTCCTCCATAACCTTATTGATATTCTGGAGAAGTGCTATGGCTTCAAGGTTCTCCTTGCCGCCGTCCTTGTTGGCAACCCACTCGCCGTCGCGCTTACCATAATCCAGATATAGCATGGATGCAACTGCGTCCACGCGAAGTCCGTCTATGTGGTATTTCTCAACCCAGAAAAGAGCATTTGCTGTAAGGAAATTCGCAACCTCATTTCTGCCGTAATCGAAGATATATGTTCCCCAGTCAGGATGCTCGCCCTTACGTGGGTCCGCATTTTCATAAAGAGCCATTCCATCGAAACGTCCCAGTCCATGAGCATCTCTTGGGAAATGTGCCGGAACCCAGTCAAGTATTACACCGATACCCAGCTTATGCATATGATCTACGAAATAAGCAAAATCCTCCGGCGTTCCGTAACGGGAAGTAGGTGCATAATAATTTGTTACCTGATATCCCCAGGAACCATCAAAAGGATACTCTGCTATACCCATGAGCTCGATATGGGTATATCCCATATCCACTATATATTTTCCTATTTCTTCTGCATATTCTCTATAATTATAGAAGCCGAAATCACTGTCTTCTATTTTCTTCTTCCAGGAACCAAGATGGCACTCATAAATAGACATAGGCATCTTCATTCTTGATACTCTGTCATAAGTCTTACGCTTATCCATCCATTCCTTATCAGTCCACTTGAGTTTGCTGATATCAACGACTATATTTGCGTTGTCAGGTCTCACCTGGTCCTGATTTCCATACGGATCTGCCTTATAAAGGATATCGCCGTATCTGGTCAGTATCTGGAATTTATAAACCGCCCCCGGCATAACGTCCGGAAGGAATATCTCATAAACTCCGGATACACTATGTATCTGCATCGGATTAAGAGAGCCGTCCCACATATTGAAGTCACCCACAACGGATACACGTCTTGCATCCGGTGCCCATACAGCAAAGTAGGTTCCCTTTACTCCATCTATTTCCATAGGATGTGCACCCATTTTTTCGTACACATCATAATTCTTTCCTTCAGCAAAAAGGTAAGCATCAAAATCAGTAAACTGTCCTTCGAAGGCATATGGATCAGCAGACTCTACTGTTGTTCCATCATAGTATTCAGTAACATATCTGTATGCTGTACCCTTGAATTTTTTCTTTGGAAAATATACTCCATAGAAGCCATCTTCACTTATTTTTTCCATAGGAATCAAAGTCTTTCCCCTAGGAGTTTTTATAGATACACTCTGACTGTGTGGCTTGAAGCATGTGATAACCTGTCCGTCCCCATAATCGTGGTTACCAAGAAGATGCTTCGGTGCATTTATCTTCCCATCTATCAGTTCATCGTAGAGTATCCAGTTAATCCAGTTCTGCAATTTATCTCTCATGTAATACCCCTCCTGTATATGATCCTGCGCAGGTAAAAGCGCAAGGAATCCCTATTTCATAAGTGTAGCATTTATACTCCTAAGTCGCAACAAAAAAAGTGCCGTCAGAGCATACCTGACGACACATTTAAAACATTGTCTATATATCTGTTTATTACAGATTATTCACCAATCTTGTTAACAGCAACTGTGAGACGAGATATCTTACGAGCAGCTGTATTCTTATGATAGATACCCTTGTTAGCAGCCTTGCTGATCTCTGAGATAGCTACCTTAAGAGCCTCTTCAGCCTCAGCCTTATTTCCTGCCTGGATAGCAGCTTCTACCTTCTTGATAACAGTCTTAACCTTGCTCTTAACAGACTTGTTTCTCATTTCTCTCTTCTTGCTTACAATAATTCTTTTCTTTGCTGACTTGATATTAGCCATTTTTAGATTCCTCCGGATTATTATCTAATACAAATTTTCTTGATTACCTATAGGGCCAGCCGCTCCCCATAATCATCAATTATCTATTCCTTGTTTCAATCAGCCAAGACACGTTAGCACAGAAACTCTGTACCGGCACATGAAACAGCACATGAATCGAGTAGGGGTACCCTGCTCGATGACGCGTTGGTTTTCATATGTACATTCGTGCATGCACGATGTGCGCTTGAAAACCGTATCGCGCATATGATAGCAAAAAGCCCTCGTTCAGTCAAGAGCTTTTTCCTTATATCGCTTAGTTTTTCTATATTTTCTAATCACAGATTCCGATTTCCTCATCCTCTTTACTGAGAACACTGTGCTTTATTATATATTCCACTATTTCGGAAACTGTGGTAAATGCAATCGATACATAGCTGTCTGCACAGCCATAATAAAGAGCGATCCTGCCTGTATCTGCGTCAGAAACAGCAGCACAGGGAAATGTAACATTGGGCACGAAGCCTCTTTCCTCATACCACTCCTCCGGAGTAAGCAGGAAGTTCTCACACCTGTATCTCACCACAGAAGGGTTGTCTATATCCAGGATTGCGCCTCCCACGGAGTAAACAAAACCATTGCAGGTACCACTTACGCCATGATAAAAGAGAAGCCAGCCCTCGCTTGTTTCTATGGGTGCAGCTCCGGCACCTATCTTAACAGACTCCCACCAGTTTATACCTCTGGCCATGACACGTCTGTGTTTTCCCCAGTAGGCAAGATCCGGACTTTCAGACAGGAATATATCTCCGAAAGGAGTATGCCCGCCATCCGACGGACGGCTCAGCATTACATAGTTGCCGTTTATTTTTCTCGGAAAAAGAACAGCATTTCTGTTAAAAGGTATAAAAGGATTTTCTAATCTGATGAAGGTTTTAAAATCAGTAGTTCTTGCCATTCCTATGGAAGCCCCATAGAAATCACCGCACCAGATGATATAGTAAGCATCCTCAACCTTTACAAGCCTTGGATCATAGGCATATCGAGGCATATAGTCCTCACCTGCTTCATTTACAAGATGTATCCTCTCGCTGTCAAATTCCCAGCTTATTCCATCCTCGCTATGTCCAAGATACATATGAGGAATCCCGTTGGTCTGTTCACCTCTGAACACACCGATGAATTTTCCATCATAAGAAATAACAGCACTGTTAAAAATGCGGGATACATTTTCCAGCGGATTTCTGTCGATTATAGGATTCTCAGAATATCTCCATATCGGTGCTCCCTTAAGTCCCTCAGGCTTATCCTGCCAGGGAATATTTGGAACCGAAGGAGAATTAAGTATCTTTATTTCTGACATAGCATTCATCCTTATTATGATTGTTATATCTTATATAATCCTTTTTATTATACTACTAATTCTTAAAGGCTGTCATATCCTTTACGAATTTTCTAAGCTCTTCCGGCGCTTTATCGCCATGTTCTGCAACTATTCTGACCATAGCAGATCCTACTATAACACCGTCAGCTACCTGTGACATTTTCTGTGCCTGCTCAGGTGTGCTTATACCGAAACCTATAGCTGCGGGAGTATCTGTTGCTTCCTTTATCAGCTTCACAATTGAATTGATATCTGTTGTGATCTCGCTTCTTACTCCCGTAACCCCCAGAGAAGAAACAACATATAAAAAGCCCTTTGCCTGAGACGCTATCATCTTGATTCTGTCAGCACTTGTAGGCGCGATCATGGATATAAAATCCATTCCATACTTAGCAGCTGTCTCATCGAATTCGTGACGCTCTTCAAACGGACAGTCAGGAATGATGATTCCGTCTGCACCGGCCTCGGAAGCTTTTTGGAAAAACTTCTCTGTTCCGTAATGATAAACCGGATTTGCATAGGTCATATAAACTATAGGGATATCATAATCCTTTCTAAGATCTTTTACCAGCTGAAATACCTTATCAGTTGTCATTCCAGATGCCAGCGCCCTGATATCAGCCTCCTGAATAACAGGTCCTTCGGCAATAGGATCGGAAAATGGAATTCCCACCTCTATAAGATCTGCACCTGCCTCAATAACAGCTCTGAAGTTATTTAAGCTTGTCTCATAGTCCGGATCTCCGGCTGTGAGAAATGCGATAAATGCTTTTTTATTTTCAAATGCTTTATAAATTCTACTCATGTGTTTTCTCCTAAGATTATAAATACTAATCGTGTATATCTACTCCACGATAACGTGCGATGGCAGCCACATCCTTATCTCCACGGCCGGATATAGTACAAACTATAATACTATCCTTCGGCATAGTCGGTGCTATTTTCAATACATGAGCAACAGCATGACTGCTTTCTATAGCAGGGATGATACCCTCTGTTCTTGACAGATATTCAAAGGCTCTTACAGCTTCTTCATCTGTAATAGGCACATACTCAGCTCTTCCAATAGATGCGAGATAAGCATGCTCAGGTCCTATTCCCGGATAATCAAGTCCGGCTGAGATTGAGTAAACAGGAGCAATCTGTCCGTATTCATCCTGACAGAAAAGAGACTTCATACCATGGAATATACCCATGGAACCATTAGCCATAGTGGCCGCATTTTTCGGATTATCTACTCCGAGTCCTGCTGCTTCACAGCCTATAAGTCTTACTCCCTCGTCCTTTATATATTCATAGAAAGAACCTATGGCATTACTTCCACCACCAACGCAGGCGATAACCACATCCGGAAGCTTTCCTTCAGCTTCAAGAATCTGTGCACGGCTCTCCTTGCTGATAACGGACTGGAAGTCTCTTACTATAGTAGGAAATGGATGAGGTCCCATAACAGAACCAAGAACATACAGAGTATCATCCACTCTTCCAACCCATTCTCTCATGGCTTCATTTACAGCATCCTTCAGAACTCTGGTTCCTGTCTTAACTGCATGAACCTTGGCACCCAGAAGCTCCATTCTGAATACATTCAGCGCCTGTCTTATGGTATCCTCTTCACCCATAAATATCTCACATTCCATATCCATAAGAGCTGCTGCTGTAGCTGTTGCAACACCGTGCTGGCCTGCACCTGTCTCAGCTATAACTCTGGTCTTTCCCATTTTCTTGGCAAGAAGCACCTGACCGAGAACATTATTGATCTTATGAGAACCTGTATGGTTCAGGTCTTCTCTCTTGAGATAGATTTTTGCTCCTCCCAGGTCTCTTGTCATCTTATCTGCATAATAAAGAAGAGACGGACGTCCTGCATACTCTCTGTTCAGCTTATCCAGTTCAGCAACGAACTCAGGATCATTCTTATAATGCTCATAAGCCTCTTCCAGTTTGTGAATCTCATTCATCAGAGTTTCGGGAATATACTGTCCGCCGAACTCTCCAAATCTTCCTACTACTTTTTCTTCGATATTACTCATATCTTTTCTACCTTTCTTTTTCCAAGTACACGAACTCCAGCTCGTCACTAATAACTTTATTATCAAATATCTTATAACCGCATTTTTGATATAGGGAAATATTATCAATACTTCTCGTACTTGTAAACAGTTCATATCGTTTTCCGGGATAGCACTTTTCTATTTCTTCCAGGAGGTGTCGTCCATATCCCCTGCGCTGTCTGGCCGGATGAACCATCAGCTTTCCGATATACACTGTTCCGTCCTTTTCCGAGGCACGGACCGATCCGATTATCTTTCCATCTTCAACGAGTTTAAGAACTGTTCCTGCTTCGAACTCTTCGATCACTTCTTCTAAAGTTTCCTTAAGGGGCGGGATGTCCCTGCTCTTAAAGAGAGCTGCTTCACTCTGATATGCAAGATACTGGAGCCGCAGGATTTCCTCTAAATCTTCCCGCTTTGCATAGGAAATGCTTAACTCAGTTTCTCTTACCAGCTCTACGAATCGTCTCATCTTCTCCGGGTCCTTCAACTTATTTGTTTCAACACCGGAACTTACATCAACTCCATATGGATGAAGAGCATCCACAGCTTCCCTGATGTTGTCCGGGCTCAGACCTCCCGCCAGAAGGTACGGGCGTTTTATCTCATCCAACCTGCTCCAGTCAAAGGTCTCTCCGGAACCGGTTCCCGAATCCACCAGTACAAGGTCTGCTGTTGACTCTTCGATTTCAGAGATACTGCTGATCTTATTTATGTTGAAAGCACGAATGATCTTAATCGAGGTGTCGGTGATGTTAAGCAGATTTCTCAGCTCTGCTATATAGTCGTTATCTTCACTTCCGTGAAGCTGGGCTATATCGATGATTCCTTCGTTCATGAGTTCCGCCACAAAGTGTACATCTTCATTCACGAACACTCCCACCGCCTGTATCTCCGTATCAAGCCTGCTTTTTAATGTCACTGCAGTTTCCTTATTCACATAACGGTGACTGAAATCCGCAAATACAAAACCGATATAATCAGGGTGCAGTGCATTTGCCATCTCAATATCTTCTATTCTTTTTAAACCGCATATCTTAATCTTAGTCCCCATACTCAACTTCCCATAAATGTGACACTTTTTTATCAGGTGAAAAACTGTCACCTTTTATGCTAACTTCATTTTCTGTATCAGCCCCGGCTTATCATTGCTTCTCATTAGCATTTCACCGATAAGCACCGCATCTGTTCCATTTTCCTTTAGTGCCTTCACATCTGCAGGTTTTTCTATTCCGCTTTCGGACACGAATATGATGTCCTTCGGAACCAGACTCCTGAGTCTGATGCTGTTATTTATATCCACCTTAAAGTTTTTAAGATTTCTGTTATTCACTCCCAGTATCCTTGCACCTGCCGCAAGACATCTCTTTACTTCTTCCTCATCATGAGCTTCAAAGAGACAGGAAAGTCCAAGGGTATCTGCTATTTTGTAATATTCCTTAAGCTGCTCATCGGTAAGGATTGCAGCGATAAGAAGGACTGCCGAAGCCCCCATAAGCTTTGCCTGATAAATCATATAAGTATCGATTGTAAAATCTTTTCTAAGGACCGGTAAGCTTACCTGCTTTACTATTCCCTTAAGATATTCGTCGCTTCCTTTGAATCTGTCAGGTTCGGTGAGGCAGGAAATGGCATCGGCCCCGCTTCTTTCATACTCCAGTGCTATATCCAGATAAGGAAAATCTTCTGCTATCACTCCCTTGGATGGAGATGCCTTCTTTACTTCAGAGATAATGGAAAGTCCCTTCTTTGATAAAGCCTCTTCAAAGGGATAATCAAATTCCTGAACCTCCATCTCTCTTGCAGCCATGAGCTCTGCATCTCTCTCAATATTTCTCAGAGTATACTCTGACTTCTGTTTTTCTATTCTGATTCTTGTAAGATCAGCTAATTCATCTAGAATCATATCTATAATCTCTCATTTCTAAATCATTATCTGCTTTTCATTCAGCTTTTCCGGAAAAGTATTCTCCCGTAAACTTATCCTATCTGTTACTTACTTCAATAAATTTCTCAAGTGTTTCTATAGCCTTGCCGGAAGCAATGATCTCCTCAGCCAGCTTGATTCCTTCCTTCATGGAATCAGCCTTTCCTCCTATATAAAGAGCTGCACCGGCATTCAGAAGTGTTGCCTCTCTCTTTGGTCCCTGCTCCTCTCCGCTGAGGATACTTCTGGTGATGGCCGCATTTTCCTCAGGAGCTCCACCTACAAGATCTTCCTTCTTGCATGTTTTAAATCCGAAATCCTCAGGTCTGATAACTCTTGTCTTATACCATCCGTCCTTTATCTCGCAGATAGTTGTTGGTGAGCTGAGGGATATCTCATCCAGCTTATCCTGTCCGAAAACAACCATTCCTCTCTTAACGCCCAGATCTGAAAGAACCTGTGCAAGAGGCTCAACAAGATATTCATCATATACACCCAGAAGCATCTGAGTAGGCTTTCCGGGATTTGTAAGAGGACCGAGAATGTTGAATACTGTTCTGAAGCCCAGCTCCTTTCTGATAGGTCCAACATACTTCATGGAAGTGTGATATTTCTGAGCGAAGAAGAAGCACATTCCGACTTCCTTCAGCAGTTCAACGCATTTGTCAGGATCCTGCTGTATATTTACTCCAAGCGCCTCAAGACAGTCAGCCGTTCCGCACTTTGAAGAAGCAGCTCTGTTACCATGCTTTGCAACCTTCATTCCGCCTGCTGCAGCAATAAGAGCAGAGGTTGTGGATATATTGAAGCTGTGAGCATTATCTCCGCCTGTTCCTACTATTTCAAATATCTCCATTCCTGTATCAACAGGGATCGCATGGTCTCTCATGGCAGCTGCACAGCCTGCTATCTCATCCTTTGTCTCAGCCTTTGCACTCTTTGTTGAAAGAGCTGAAAGAAATGCCGCATTCTGAGTCGGAGTTGTCTCACCGCTCATTATCTCATTCATTACTGTGTAAGCCTCATCATATGATAAATCCTGCTTATTTACTATTTTCTCAATTGCTTCCTTAATCATTTTTATATACCTCCTTGAAAAAGATGACAGTTTTTCATCTGATAATTTTTTGTCACATATTGATAAAGTTCTTTAATATTGTCTCGCCCTCAGGGGTGAGTATTGATTCCGGGTGGAACTGAAGTCCGTACACCGGATAGTCGGTGTGTTTTACCGCCATTACCTCTCCGTCGTCGTCCGATGTGGCTATTACCTCCAGGCACTCCGGAAGTGTCTCGCTCTTTGCTGCCAGGGAATGATATCTTGCAACTTTCAACTTGCCTGCCTGACCGTCCTGTCCTTCGCCGACTCCTTCAAAGATTGCTTCTCCGTTTTTGATGGAGCATACTGACTGCTTTCCGTGCATCAGTCTCTTTGCATAGGTAACTGTTGCTCCAAACACCTCGCATATGGCCTGATGTCCAAGGCAAACGCCTAAGATAGGAAATGTACCGGCCAGCCTTTTAACTACTTCCTCGCATACTCCGGCGTCGGAAGGCTTTCCCGGTCCCGGTGATAGTATGATATGTGAAGGTTTTAATTTTTCTATCTCCTCTACAGTCATCTCATCGTTTCTTATAACCTTTATATCCGGCTCTATCTTTCCCACCAGCTGATATAAGTTATATGAGAAGCTGTCATAATTATCTATCAGTAAAATCATATCTTTGTCTCCAATGCATTTATTACAGCCTTTGCCTTGTTAATACTCTCCTGATATTCCTTTGCCGGATCGGAGTCTGCAACGATTCCTGCTCCGCTTCTTACGAATACCTTACCGTTCTTCTTATAAGCTATTCTGATAGCTATGCAGGTGTCCATATTTCCGGTGAAATCTATGTATCCGATGGCTCCACCATAGATGCCTCGCTTGTTATTTTCCAGCTCGTCTATCAGCTGGCAGGCTCTTATCTTCGGTGCTCCGGAAAGGGTTCCTGCAGGAAGCACTGCCTCTATGGCATCCAGTGCATCCTTATCATCTCTGATCTCACCTCTTACGGTTGAACCGATGTGCATTACGTGTGAGAATCTGAGTATATCCATATAGTTTTCAACTTCTACAGTTCCGAACTTGCTGACCTTTCCCAGATCATTACGTCCCAGGTCAACCAGCATGTTATGCTCGGCCAGTTCCTTTTCATCCTGAAGAAGTTCTCTCTCAAGTGCCGCATCCTCTTCAGCATCCTTTCCTCTCGGTCTTGTTCCTGCCAGAGGAAATGTATGAAGTACTCCGTTTTTCAGCTTGACCAGTGTCTCAGGTGAAGCTCCCGCAACCTCTACATCTGTTCCCGAAAAGTAGAACATATAAGGTGAAGGATTGATGGTTCTGAGAATTCTGTAGGTATCCAGCAGACTTCCCTCAAAAGGAGCTTCCAGTCTGTTTGAAAGAACTATCTGGAAGATATCGCCTTCAAAGATATGATTCTTTGCCTTCTCAACCATTTCGCAGTAGCTGTCTTTATCAAATATCGGCTTAAACTCACCAAGTATTCTTCCGCCGGGATCATTTGCTTTCTTTCCGTTCTCTATAAGGTTCTTGAGCTCTCCCAGCTCTTTCGTTACTCGTTCATAATCTGAATCCAGCTCAGCAACACGTACATTTGCGATCAGCACTATCTTCTGTCTGACATTGTCAAATTCGATGACCTTATCAAAGAGCATCAGGTCCACATCCTTGAACTCATCCTCATCGAATACATCTCTCTTTAAAACCGGCTCACTGTATTTGAGGTAGTCATAGGAGAAATAACCTACAAGTCCTCCGGTGAAGGGTGGAAGAAAATCGAATCTGGGACTGCGGTACTCCGAAAGCACCTCTCTCAGATACTCGGATGGATTCTCAGTAGAGAATTCCTTTTCTTCATTCGTATCAGTTACAACCTTCATAGCCCCGTTTATACAACTTATCTCAAGCTTCGGTTCATATCCGAGAAATGTATACCTGCCCCAGGTCTCCTGAGCCTGTGCCGACTCCAGCATATATACATGGGCAGAAGCCGCTTTCAGTACCCGTAAGGTCTCGATAGGGGTGGTAAAGTCTGACAGAATTTCAGTACTTACCGGTGCCACCTTGTAACCATCCAGATTCATATTTTTTAATTCATCAAGTGAGGGTCTAATATCCATATCCTTCTCCCTTCTTTTCCTTCTCCATGTCAGTCCGCCAAAAAGATGACAAAATCTCATCAGGTGAAAAAGTGTCACCTTTTTTAGACTGTTCTGTATCCTCTGCTGTTAAGACTTGCCTCAACCTCTGCGTAGCCTGAAACCTTGAGAACTGCAAGTGGTGTTTTTGAGTCACGGCTGTAGGATACATACAGATAATCTATATTGATGTTGCATATTCTTATGGTATCAAGAAGTGTGGTAAGACTTCCAACATCATCAGGTATCTCAACTCCGATAACCTTATCCAGCTTACACATATATCCGGCATCTGTCAGAATATCCAGCGCTCTCTCAGGTTCTGTAACAAGCATCCTGACTATACCGAACTCAGCACTGTCGTTTGTTACTACGTTATAGATATCGATGCCTGCATCAGATACTGTCTTCGATACCCTAAGCATCGCTCCCTTTTCATTTTCCGTAAAAATTGATAATTGATTGATCATAATAAAACCTCCTGGATCAAAAATAATATAACTTCGTATTACGCTTTGCTCGCTAAACGCACAAAAAATCCCAGCAATCAAAAGTATTTGACTGCTGGGACAGGATTATTAAAATTATTCCTGCGGTGCCACCCGGCTTGGTGTATAGAACACCCTCTTAACGCTTACTCAGTTACATAAAAAAGCCCTTGTTTCTTTTATAAGCTGAACTTTGTTAACGAAGATTCCCGCTCCGTCTCCCATACTCAGTGCCATGCACTATTTCAGGTCGCCCTCTGAAGTCCATTCGATAAAACACTTAACATCCGCCATCTCACCACCGGCGGTTCTCTGTAGAAAAGGAGGTCTCACCTACTTACTCTTCATCCTCGGTTTATAATTAGCTATTAAATTCGTATGGATGAATACTACCACCCAAACGCATATCTTGTCAATTATTTTTTTGGTATTGTTACTTTACACTGAAGAGCAGCTGTCCGTAGCTTGGGAATGGCCAGTCTTTCTGTGATGTAAGCATTTCTGCTTCATCAACATATTTACGAAGCTCTTCCATAGCCGGAAGCATATCGTCTCTTACATAAGCGGAAGAATCGAATATATCTTCTTTTGTCTTGAATACTGCAAGAACGTCTTCAAGCTTTGTAACTGATTCAAGTATTGCATCAGTAAGCTCTGAAAGTCTCTCCATTGTTGACACTTCATAATTGCACTTAACATTTGAGCTTACTTCTCTCATAAGCTTAGTTGTTTCAGCAAGTCTGAAGAGGTATCTCTCGATTGCAGGGAGGTAATTCTTACGAACCATATCTACCATTGTAAGACCTTCGATATTTACGGTCTTTACATAATTCTCAAGCATGATCTCACATCTTGACTCAAGCTCTGCCTCTGTAAATACCTTATGAGCTATAAGCATATCCTTGTTCTTCTGATCAAGAAGATGTGGCATAGCATCTGCTGTTGTCTTAAGGTTAGAAAGTCCTCTGACTTCTGTAGCTTCCTTAACCCACTCTTCTCCGTATCCGTTGCCGTCGAAGAGAATTCTCTGATGATCTGTGATAACTCTCTTTATAAGTTCATGAAGTGCTGTTTCAAAATCATCTGCCTTCTCAAGTTCATCAGCGTACTGACGAAGGCTCTCTGCAACTGCTGCATTCAGCATGATGTTGCAGCATGCGATACTGTTAGCTGAACCAAGTGATCTGAACTCGAACTTGTTGCCTGTAAATGCGAATGGTGATGTTCTGTTACGATCTGTTGTATCTCTGCTGAAGCTTGGAAGTGAATGAACACCCAGCTTCATTACTACGTCCTCTGTTCCTTCATATGGCTTATCTTCTCTGATTGCATCAAGGATAGCTGAAAGCTCATCACCAAGGAAGATAGAGATGATTGCAGGAGGTGCCTCGTTAGCACCAAGTCTGTGATCATTTCCTGCAGTAGCAACTGAAAGACGAAGGAGATCCTGATAATCATCAACTGCCTGAATAACAGCTGCAAGGAAGAGCAGGAACTGTGCATTTTCGTAAGGTGTCTTACCGGGTGAAAGAAGGTTTACACCTGTATCTGTTGCGATTGACCAGTTATTATGCTTACCTGAACCGTTAACGCCTGCAAATGGCTTCTCATGGAGAAGACATACCATACCATGACGGCTGGCAACCTTCTTCATTATCTCCATCATAAGCTGGTTAGAATCAGTTGCAACATTTGTTGTTGAGTAGATAGGTGCAAGCTCATGCTGTGCAGGAGCAACCTCGTTATGCTCTGTCTTAGCAAGGATTCCCAGCTTCCAGAGTTCCTGATTCAGATCTTCCATGAACTCACTTACTCTTGGCTTGATAACTCCGAAGTAGTGATCATCCATTTCCTGACCCTTTGGAGGCATAGCTCCGAAAAGTGTTCTTCCTGTATATATAAGGTCAGGTCTCTGATCGAAAACGCTCTTGTCAACCAGGAAGTACTCCTGCTCAGGACCTACGCTTGTTCTAACGTATTTAACATCATCATTTCCGAAGAGCTTAAGTATTCTCTTTGCCTGACGGTTGATTGCCTGCATAGAACGAAGCAGCGGTGTCTTCTTATCAAGTGCTTCTCCTGAGTATGAGCAGAATGCTGTTGGTATGCAGAGTGTATGATCTTTAATGGAAGCGTATGAAGTAGGATCCCATGCTGTATATCCTCTTGCCTCGAAGGTAGCTCTGAGTCCTCCTGAAGGGAAAGATGATGCATCAGGCTCACCCTTTATAAGTTCTTTACCTGAAAACTCCATCAGTACTCCGCCATCCGGTGAAGGTGTTATGAAGCTGTCGTGTTTCTCAGCTGTAACTCCTGTAAGAGGCTGGAACCAATGTGTAAAATGTGTTGCCCCGTTTTCAATAGCCCAGTTCTTCATCTCCTCAGCCACTGCATCTGCAACGGCCTCATCAAGACGAACATTCTCATCGATAGTTTTTCTGAGAGATGAATAAACCTCATCAGAAAGTCTTGCTCTCATAACCTTGTCATCAAAAACGAGTGAACCAAACAGTTCAGGTACATTTACTTTTTCCATAGCTTTTCTCCTTTTCTTCTAAACGTTCATAAGCCACAAAGCGGCTTATCTCATGTCGCGTTTCTCGCCTTATACTTATGTGCTTCGCACATATGCCTCCGAAAAGCAGTTTCGCCTTCGCATGCAAGCATGCAAGTCTTTCTGCTTTTCGGAGCACATATACTTCGCATATGTGCAAGGCTCAAAGATACGCGCAAAAAGGCGCCTTAGAGATTATTCTCTAAGACGCCTTTGTCTTTTCGTTTTATTCGTTTATGCTACAAATTATACTCATAAAATTATGTTTGTCAATAGGTTAAATTAATTTTTTTATGTACAGACTAACTTTATCTAATTTTTTAAAGTCCCGAGTACTCCAGATAGATAAGCTTCATCTTCTCTTCATCGTGAACATATGAGTAATTATGCTTCTCTCCTGTATGTATCAGAGTTCCGTCTTTATACACAAGAAGTCTGTTCTGAGGAACTGCCTCCCAGCCCTCTCCCTTAAGCGGATGAGTGGAAAATATAACCGACCCCGGTCTTTCACTCATATAGAGTGTTCCCTCTTCGTTTTTATGAACATAGAAATAGTCACCATCATAGATCATAAGATTAAGCTTATTATTTGGAGCCAGTCTTTTGATTATATCCTCAATCAGCTTTATTCTCTCATTTACATCAAAAGAATTAAGTTCTCTCTCATAATGCTTATTCATCTGGTCAACCAGATAAAGAAGAATTCTCTCACTGTCTGTAGAGCCTTCCTGTCTGTACTGATAAGCACTTAAAACCGGTGAATCGAAAATGGTACCATTATGCACCAGTACCCAGGTTCTTCCGGAATCATCCCTCTTTGAAAATGGATGTGTATTACTAAAGCTTATATCTCCCACTGTTGCCCTACGGATATGAGCCATACATCTGGCACTTTCTATCCTTCCTGTAAGGCGGTTCTTAAGATAGAGACTATCCACAGCACGGATAGGTTCCTTCTCAATGGATACAGAATTATCATCTAAGAAAGCCAGTCCCCATCCGTTGCGATGTTCTATGCTGTGTTCAAAAAATGCCTTCAGCAGATCATTCAGTTTAACTCGCCTGTTTGCTGTAACTCCAAAAAGCTCGCACATTTTTCAAGTACTCCTTATCACTGTCTGTAAGAGCATTCTGTGCCAGTTCTATCAGATGATCAGCCCACTCTGCGGCTGTTTTTTCTTCATATATGACAGCTTCAAAGCCATATTCTTCTATAGCTTCAACTGCCTGCTGTATCTGATTCAACTCATCAATAAATGACAGTTCTTCCTCCAGCTGATCAAGATTCTCACTTGAATAAACCAGCCCCTTCAGAAGAGCCACATATCCAAGTGCTTTTCCTATAGGCACACTGTCAGCTACTCTTACTTCTATGTACTTTTTCACTCTGAAATGGAAGAAGCCCATGGACATGAAATGCTCGATAAGCTTTTTCTTCCTTTCCTCTCCCAGATCATCTGTATAGATAATACTGTTCTCTACTAATTCTTCCGCATTCTGATGTCCTACATTTACGGTTTCACCATTATCAGTAAGCAGAATAAGCGGTGTATGATAGATCACATCCGCCATCCTGTCATATCCAAAATCATTTTCCAGGGAATGAGGTACAAAACCTGTTCTTTCAGGATCCAGATCATCCCACTCCTGTATTCTGAAGAGATGAGGCTTATCTTCCACTCCCGGAAGAGTAGAATACTCATCAACCTTATTCTCCATCATGATCATAAGAATCGGTGAGATCTTCTGAAGAACACTAAGTTTCTTTACCATATCCTCTTCAGAACTGTAATCAATGGATACCTGTGCAGAAGCAGATGCACGCATCATATATTTGCCGTATCTGCCGCTTCTCTTAAAGTAAGCATCCATATACTTATATCTCTTCTTCGGAGAAAGTGGAATATCATCCGGAGTAATAGCTCCCGTTTCAACAAGAGGAAGATTCCCCTTGGTCTCAAAATGGTAACCTCTTTCAAAAAATATCGGATCCCAGATATCTCTGAACTCCTTATATATATTTTCAATAGTTTCCAAATCCGAATAAGGATTAATACTTATCTCAAACTGACAAGCCGGTTCAAGACTTGTGGAATACTCACCAGTATAATACCCTACAGGATAACTGTCCATATAGATGATTTCAGCTCCCAGGCTTCTACCTACCTGATCTATAAGATTAGATATCTCATGGAAGCCCATCTGGACGCCTTCATCATTCACTATAAAATGTTCTACCTCAAGTCCGAGATTCTCGTCACTTGATTCACCTGACCTTATATAATCAGAAATGTCTTTTAAAAAACTCATGGACCAAACCTCCCATCCATAAACTTTTAAACAATACTATTTTCCTCTTTTTTTGTTGTAAGCGTTCTTCTCATAGTGTGACAGTTCCTCTACATATAGACTTCCTATCTCACTGAGACTTGAATTCTTACGCTTGATATAACCTATTCTCATCTTTTCACTTTCTTTAAGAGGAATAGCCGCATAGGCATCTCCATTCAGCTCTTCACTTATGATACCCGAGCAAAGCGTGTAGCCGCCAAGACCCACCATAAGATTCAGCATGGTTGCTCTGTCGTTTGCCTTAATAACCCTGCTGTAATCATAAGTACTAAGCTGCTCCTCAGCCAGGAAGAGTGAACTGTCCTTACCCTGATCAAAGGAAAGAACGGGATATTCCTGAAGCTCCTTCATGGATATCTCCTTCTTTTTAGCAAGAGGATGATCGGAACACAGATAAACAAATGTATCACAGGTAAACAGCTCATAGAATTCCAGATTGTTTGAAGAAAGTATCTTATGCAGAACCTTCTCATTAAAGGAATTAACATAGAGTACTCCAAGTTCAGACTTGAAGTTCTTTACATTTTCTATGACCTCCATGGTTCTCGTCTCATAAACCGCGAACTCGAAGCTGTCCATTCCGTATCTCTTTACAACCTCAACGAAAGCCTTTACGGCAAATGAGTAATGCTGCATGGACACACTGAACTTATGTCTGTTCTTTTTGGTTATATAATGATCTGAAAGAAGGTTGAACTGATCACTTACTTGTCTGGCATAGCCCAGAAATTCCTCACCATCCGGTGTAATGACTATACCGCGGTTTGATCTGACAAATATATCAAAGCCCAGTTCATTTTCCAGCTCTTTTACTGCCCCCGAAAGACTGGGCTGGGATATAAAGAGCTTCTTTGCCGCTTCATTCATGGAACCGGTATTGGCTATTTCTATTACATACTTTAATTGTTGAAGAGTCATATCATTTTCCTTTTCATCATCCTGATTCTTCGCTCAGCCAAGAATACACAATAGTTCTTATAGCACATAAAACCTACTATTCAAGTAGGTTTTATGTTGCAAATAATATCATTCCTATAAAGCTATTTCAAGTATTTTCTTTATTTTCTCACTGTCAAGCTTCTCATAATGACCCACAGCTCCGTTTCTTGTTGCCCTGTCTGCCATCACCTGGAAATCCTTACTATCTATTCCAAGCTCTGTAAGACTTGTAGCAACACCGAGCTCCTTAAAAAAGTCCTTAAGCTTATCTGACAGGATCAGCGCTCTCTCTTTTTCAGAATAATCATAAGAATCTATCCCGAATACTCTGTTTGCAAGAAGAGCCGGTCTCCATGGTTTTACATCGGCTATATACTTAGTCCAGGCCACGAATACCACTGCCATTCCTTCACCATGAGTGATATTATACTGGGCTGACAGCTCATGCTCTATTCTGTGTGAACCCCAGTCGGCACTTCTTCCTGCATCAAGGAAGTTATTATGTGCAACACTGGCCAGCCACTGAACCTCTGCCCTTGCATTTATATATTCCTCATACAGTGCCTTTTCTTCAGCTGAAGAATCAGGTCTGTTATAGGATATGTATACTGACGGATCTGCTTTTTCGAGAAGGTGTATAAGTCTCTTTCCATTCAGGATAAGAGCTCTCACCGCACCCTCGATGAGATAATCCGTAGTATCACTGTTTCTTTCATCTGAAAAATATCTCTCCAGAAGATGTGCCAGAACATCAGCTATACCAACTGCTGTCTGATACTTTGGAAGTCCTGCTGTGTATGCCGGATCCATTATCGCAAACTTCGGAATGATTCTGTCATCTTCAAATCCCAGCTTCCACTCTCCACTTGAGAGAATAGCCGCATTTGAAGTCTCAGATCCGCTGGATGCCGTAGTTGAGATGACGCCTATAGGAAGTACCTTCTCCGGTGTTACACCTTTACTGAAGAAATCCCATACGTCACCATCATACGGTATACCTATTGCAACCGCCTTTGCAGTATCGATGGAACTTCCTCCACCTACTGCAAGAACGAAGTCTACATTATTTTCTTTTCCCTCAGCCACAAGTGACCTTACGAGTTCTATTGAAGGATTCGGTACTACACTGCCATTTTCATAAAAGTCGATGCCGAGTTCTTTTGTCGCCTCCCTTACCTCCTGATATATTCCCAGATCCTTAATGAAGTCTCCGCTATATACCAGAAGAAGCGACTTTGCTTTTGCATTTTCCAGGAGGGCTTTTAACTTATTTATGCTTCCCGCTCCGAAAATGATCTTCGCAGGATTATAGTACTCAAATGCTTTCATATTTATTCACCGTTTAATATAATGGAACAACTGCTCCGTCATATGTGCTGTTTATAAATTCCTTAACCTCAGATCCCTGAAGTACTGAAACAAGTGCCTTAAGTGCATCGTCATTCTGCTTAGCAGGTGATGTTGCTATGATATTTCCATAAGTCTTGGCTGCAAGTCCGTCGTTTGCTTCTACTGCAAGTGCCTGGCTTACATGAAGTCCACCCTCTATAGCATAGTTACCATTTATAACTGCTACATCTACATCAGGAAGTGCCTGTACAAGCTGCTCAGGTGCAAGCTCCTTAAACTGAATGTTCTTTGGATTAT
>JAFWSY010000181.1 GCA_017519155.1 Eubacterium sp. | reverse complement strand
TCTGCAATGCTGTTACTTACTGCGGCACCTGATACTGCGTTACTGAAGGGTGCTGTTTCTTATGTTCAGGCTGCTGAGCCTGGCAAAGATCTTTCGGATAATCCGGGAGGAGAACCTGATAAGGAAGAGGTTGGAATATATCCTTATGAGGATATATATTTTGAGAGTTTACTAATTGATGAGATTATTGAAACTTCGGATAAGGCTTCTAAGGTTTCATATGAGGATACAGATGGAGGTATTCTGATCTCAGGAAAGAATGCAAGCTTTTCTTCAGCTTATGTAAAGATTACACAGGCGCTTGATTTTGGTACAGGATGTGCAAACCGTATCCGTTTGGATGCGCTTACCCAAAGAGCTACTAAAGTGAAAGCAAAGTTTTATCTGGATGATGAGGAGGATGCATTCCTGGAGACACAGCTTAAGTTCCAGAGCAAGAAGGATGATTGGACTTCATCTCAGCCTGTATTCATAGAGATTCCGGAAGGAACTGTAAAGGGTAGTCATTATCTTACTATAAAGTTTGAAGATACAACTACTGCAGCTGATAAGAAGGCAGAATGCTTCCTCAGAAGTATTAAATTCTATAAGGAATCTGTTCCTACTGTTAATATCAATATAGATGAGTCATATACTCCTATAGCTGATATGAATGCTGATCCTGGTCATATGACAGAGTGTTATGGTTCTATCGATATAACAGTACCTAAGGATGGTGCTAAGTTTGGCTATTCTGATGATTATGAAGGTGGACACTATGTACTTGATTATATCAGAGGACGTGGTAACTCTACCTGGGGTGCTGATAAGAAACCATACAAGATTAAGCTGGATAAGTCTGCTGATCTTTTCGGTATGGGAAAGAATAAGCATTGGACACTTATAGCAAATTATTATGATAACAGTCTTGTAAGAAACAGACTTACATATTATCTGGGACAGCAGCTCGATATGCAGTTTACACCACAGCTTGTTCCTGTAGATGTGGTTATGAACGGCAAATATCTGGGAGGTTACTATCTCTGTGAACAGATCAGAGTAGGTGAATCCAGAGTCGATATTAATAATCTTGAAGAGATTGAACCGGGTGATGAAGATATCTCCGGTGGTTATCTTCTTGGTGTATCTCCATACGGAGACGAAGAAGGATATAGTTTCAATACTTCACATGCTGTTGGTATGGTAGTTGAGTCTCCGGAAGAACTGGAGAATAAGGATGTACCTGCTGAACGTCTTGATGAGATGAATCAGTATATCGAAGACTATGTAAATAAGACTGAGGCCGCTATCTTTGGAAATGGATTCAAGGATGAAGAAGGTCATTACTATACTGAGTATATGGATCTTTCGTCTGCAGCCAAGTATTACCTGATTCAGGAATTCAGTGCCAATGGAGATGCTTACAGAACAACTAGTACACATCTCTATAAGGATAAGAACGGTAAGCTCTGCTGGGGTCCTCTTTGGGATTTTGATTATGTAGCATGGGCTTCAACATATTATAACGATTATGATTTTGATGATTCTTCATATGCAGGATTCTTTACTGATTTTGCATGGTTTGAAAGACTTAAAGCGGATCCTTCATTTGTAAATGAAGTTAATAAAGTCTGGGGTGGTAAGGAAAGTGAAGACCCTAAGACACTCTGCTACCAGTTAAATGAGCTTATAAAGGACGGTGGTGTCCTTGATCAGTATGCTGATGAGATGGAATCCTCAGCAGGTAACAATTTTGACAAGTGGGGCATGACCGACTTTGGCGGATGGTGGTTCTATGGCGATTATTATGGAGAAGACGGTGCTCCGACCATGATACAATGCGCTAACCAGCGTGAAGAGATAGCCCGTCTTAAGAAATGGATCAGTAAGAGAATGGACTGGTTCGATGAGAACATAAAGTATATGGAGGTTCCGACATACAAAATAACCTTCAGCGTAGATGGAAAACAGATTGCTGTAAAAGATGCTATCGGAAATGAACCTTTCTATGATTTTCCTGATGATCCTAAAAAGGATGGATATGTATTTAGTGGATGGTATGCTGATTTTGAATATATAGATCCGGATACAGGTGAAACAGTTACCTTCCGTGATTCCTTATTTAGGGGATGCGGCGTCGATCGCGATATAAATGTAGAGGCAGAATGGATCAAGAAAGAGGATGTAATTCCTGCCAAAGAAGTATTCCTTAAGTATAAAGAAGCATATCTCTTAACCGGTGATGCAGAACAAATGGAATATAGCGTTTTGCCTTATGAAGCCGGAATAGGGGGCGTTAAGTTCACATCTACAGATGAAAGTATAGCAACCGTAAATGATAATGGATATATATCAACCTTTGAAGGCAGAACGGGAGATGTTACTATAACTGTAGAAACATCTAACGGAAAGAAGGATTCCTGTCTGTTACATGTTGTATATTGGGATGATATAGCAGAATATGCGGAAGAATTCCATATGAGTGAGACAGATGTCACTGTTAAAGCCGGTGAGTGGAAGAAGCTTGACTTCGTAACTACGCCTGCAAATTTAAGAATCAATCAAGTTAATTATGAAATCATCAATACAGATGATGAAATAGCATTTATGGATTCCACAGGTGTTGTAGAAGCACGTAAAGAAGGCAAAGCTAAAATAGTTGTTTATGCTAAAGACCTTGGAAGCTATGTTGTGGTAAATGTAACGGTTACTGAAGGTGAAAAGAAGGGTGACAAGCCTGAAGATAAGGATAAGGATGCTACACCTACACCATCACCAACTCCTTCGGGAAATGATAATCAGGAAGGCTTAAAGCCGGGAGATACATTTACGGTAGGAAAGCTTGTCTATGAGGTTATAGAACCTGTAAAGGTTGCCAACACTACTGCTAACAAGATAGGTATGGCTAGTCCTTGTGATGCTATTACCGGAGAGGCTGCAGCTTCTGTTGGAACAGCAAAGGTAAAGGGAATTGTAACTAAGTATAAGAAGAAGCTTACAAGTATTTCTATACCTGAAACTGTTAAGAATACTGACGGTGAGTATAAGATTGTCGGTATTAAGGCAGGTGCATTCAAGAACATCAAGAAGCTTAAGACTGTAACAATAGGAAAGAATGTTACAAGTATAGAGAAGAATGCATTTTCCGGATGTAAGAACCTTAAGAAGGTAACAATTAATTCTTCTAAGACTACATTTGGCAAGAATGTATTTAAGAAGATTAATAAGAATGCTAAGTTCTACGTTCCAAAGAAGAAGCTTACTACTTACAGAAAACAGCTTAAGAAGCTTGGAATAAAGAAAAAGCAGGTTAGTGCAATTAAGACAACCAAGAAAACCACAAAGAAGAAAGCAACGAACACCTCGAAGAAAACAACAAAGTCTTCAACAAGCAGTTCAAAGAAAACAACTAAGAAAACCACAAAGAAAAGTAAATAATTAGTCCTTTCCTGAGGGAAAGGCAGTGGTAATAAGTGCGTAGGTCGCAAGGGCCTGCGCACTTTTTAACAATAAACTTGTTTCATATATATGTGCATGATAAAATAAAAAGACGGACTATATAAATAGCTGAAACAGTAGGAATCTTTGATATTCATAAGGAGAATGCAAGTGGTTACCAAGAAGGCTTATGCAAAAGTGAATTTGTCTCTCGGCATAGTGGGAAGAAGAGAAGATGGATATCATCTTGTGAGGATGGTTATGCAGACTCTGGATATTGCGGATTATCTTACTTTTGAGAAGATAGAAGTTCCGGAAGATGCTTTAGATAAAACGAAGGGACAGGAGACGGAAGACCCCAGGATAGTTACGCTTCTTGCGGACAAAAGGTACGATGGAAGTGATAAATCCTCAGCAGGAACTTCTGAGCTTGGTACACTTCCTCTGGGTTCTGATAATCTGATATACAGGGTAGCTCAGATGCTTCTTGAAAAGTATGTCTGGCCTAAAGCTCCCAGATCAGGAGTAAAGATTACCCTTGAGAAGAATATACCGATTGCAGCAGGCATGGCAGGGGGAAGCAGTGATGCGGCAGCGGCGTTCAGGGGTATAAATGAGCTATATGAGCTGGGGATTCATGACGAGGATCTGATGAAGTATGGTGTGACTCTCGGTGCAGATATTCCTTACTGCATCATGGGCGGAACAGCACTGTCGGAAGGTATAGGCGAGAAGCTGACACGTCTTCCGGATATTCCGGAGTGCACGGTTCTTGTGGCAAAGCCCAAGGTTTCCGTTTCAACAGCCGAGGCTTACGGCGGATATGACAGACTTATTGAGGAAGCAGAAAAAGCTAAAGATTCAAAGGAAAATGACAAAAAAACCAGGATCCCGAGACCGGATGTGGATATCCAGGTTGATGCAGTATATGCCGGAGATCTGAAGAAGATAGCAGCTTCTATGTCAAATGTACTGGAATACGTAACTGCAAAGAAGCATCCGGAGATAGGCCGTCTGGAGGATATGATGAAGGCCGGCGGTGCGCTTAACAGTATAATGAGTGGAAGCGGTCCTACAGTTTATGGTATATTTAAAGATGTGGCTGATGCCCAGAAGGCAGCCGGGGAAATAGAG
>JAFWSY010000180.1 GCA_017519155.1 Eubacterium sp. | reverse complement strand
ATCAGTAACATACTCTGTGAGGACCGGCTTTCCATTTTCATCTGTCACTGTGCCATCCGCAGTTGTTTCTTCCTGTCCTGTCGTTGCTTCAGTCGTATTTTCAGTTGTATCATTCTGCCCCGAATCTTCTGTATTCTCAGTACCGGTACTTTCTGTTGTATCTGCGTCTGACGGTGTAGCCGCCCTACAAACAGTTTCGCCACTACCGTTTTTTCCGATAGCGGCGTTACCGTAATATGCACATATTAAAAGCAAAAAGCACATTGTAAATACAGAGGCAATAAGCTTTACTAAGTCCTTCTTCACTTAGCATTCCTCCCGTTTTAACATCAGGTGCCAGTCACCTGCTAATGCCATAATATTTTGATCAACTGTACTAAAAGCAGCTATACTAGATCTTCAAATGTCTTCTGGTAGTAAATACGCTTCCCAGGAAACCTATTCCAACACCTATAAGAAGTGTTGCAGGAATAAGTACACTAAAGAGCTCATTTATTGATACGAACTCGAAAAGCTTTTTGATAAGTGTAAGTCTTCCGACTACGTAATTAAGTATCGCATCATATGCATAGTATATAAGTACGAGGGGGATGATTGAACCGATAAGTCCGATCAGTACACCCTCTACTATGAACGGAGCTCTTACGAAGAAGTTTGTAGCTCCGATAAGCTTCATGATCCTTATCTCTTCCTTACGAACTGTAATACCGATCGTAACCGTATTACTGATAAGGAATATTGATACAAGAAGAAGTATCACTATGATTCCCGCTGAAGCATATCCAACGAACATATTAAGGGAAGAAATGGTATCCGCAGTATTCTGCGAACTCTTGACCTTTCTTACGCCATTCAGTCCCTCAAGGAATCGTACAAATTCAGCCTGCTTGCTTACGTCCTTCATGGTTATTGAGAAGGAAGCTGATTTTGCAAGCGGATTATCGTCACCGAAGGCTGCTCTTGCTTCTTCAGGATTGTCATAGGTATCATTTGAATACTTAAGCCATGCCTCTTCGGCGGTAATATAATCAAATGTATCAACCTCTTCACGCGTTCTGATCTGTGCAGCGAGAAGATCGATATCAGCGTCTTCATTGAAGAAAACCGAGATTGAGATTGAATTCTCAAGACTCTTCATAGCCGATTTGAAATTAACTACAACTGCATAAAATATACCAAATAAAAATAAACATGAAACGATGGTTCCAATGGATGCCAGCGAGAAAAGAAGATTTCTTCTTATATTTTTAACACCCTGCCTGAAACTGTACCAAATAGAACTAATCCTCATCTATATATCCACCCTTCTCAACGTCGCTTATCACAACGCCTTTCTTTAGTGTTATAACTCTCTTCTTCATGGCATTTACAATCTCCTTATTGTGAGTAACCACAACAACTGTGGTTCCCTTGGAATTAATGTCTTCAAGAAGATTCATGATATCCCATGAGGTCTTAGGATCAAGGTTACCTGTAGGCTCGTCCGCAAGGATGATATCAGGTTTATTTACGATAGCTCTTGCTATCGCAACTCTCTGCTGCTCACCACCCGAAAGCTGTCTCGGATAAGCCTTATATCTGTCTGCGAGTTCAACCATGGTAAGTACAGCAGGAACCTGCTTTCTGATATATCTTGACGGAGTCTCGATAACTCTCTGAGCAAATGCAACATTTTCATATACAGTTCTGTCATTCAGGAGTCTGAAGTTCTGGAATACTACTCCGATCTTTCTCCTGACCTTTGGAATCTGTCTTCTTCTGATCTTGTTGTAATTATATCCGGCAACAGATATCTTACCCTTGGTCGGATTAAGCTCCTTTGTAAGAAGCTTGATAAATGTTGTCTTACCGGAACCGCTGGATCCTACAACAAAGACAAATTCGCCCTTTTCTATATTGATATTTACGTCCTTCAGCGCGACCTTATCCGCTGAATACTTCATGGTTACATTTTCCATCGTGATCATGATACAATGTTCCTTCCAGTTAACTAATGAATGAAAAAGCCAGGGTTTGCCTAGAAATCAAGGCTTTCCATATATTTCATATATTTAACGACCATAAGGGCGATCTTGAAGGTGATAGCATCCTCAAATACCCTGAGGTCAAGATTTGTAGACTTCTGAATCTTATCAAGTCTATAAACAAGTGTATTTCTGTGAATATACAGCTGTCTTGAGGTCTCTGATACATTCAGGCTGTTCTCAAAGAACTTATTGATGGTTGTAAGAGTTTCCTCGTCAAACTCATCCGGAGACTTAGCATCAAAGATTTCTTTAATGAACATTCTGCAAAGAGGGATAGGAAGCTGGTAGATAAGTCTGCCTATTCCGAGGCTGTCATAAGCGATGATATTCTTATCGCTGTAGAAGATCTTACCAACATCAAGAGCCATCTTGGCTTCCTTGTATGATCTTGAAACTTCCTTGATCTCATTTACGATAGTACCGTAAGCAACATGAACTGAGATCATAGCTTCTGAGCTGAGCATATCAACGATCACCTTTGCGATCTTTGTCATATCCTCAAGAGACTCTGTTGCCTTAACTTCCTTGACAAGAATGATATTCTTCTCGTCAACAGCGGTAATGAAATCCTTTGCCTTGCTTGCGAAGAGATTTCTTACTGTCTCAAGAGCATTATTGTCCTTATCGGTCTTTGTCTCAATTATAAATACGATTCTTCTTACATCTGTATCAATGTGAAGCTTCTTAGCCTTGTTATAAATATCAACAAGAAGAAGATTATCAAGCAGGAGGTTCTTGATGAAGTTGTCCTTATCAAACCTCTCCTTATATGCCACAAGAAGGCTCTGTATCTGGAATACAGCCATTCTTCCAACCATATAAGTGCCGTCATCATCGCCCTTGGCCATGATGATATATT
>JAFWSY010000014.1 GCA_017519155.1 Eubacterium sp. | reverse complement strand
TTGGAGTAGAGGTCGACGATGAGCTGCTCGTTGATGTTCTCGGGGATCTCCTCACGGGTCGGGACATTGAGATACTTGCCGCTGAGGGTCTTGGTATCGAAGTCCAGCCAGGAGTACTTGGTGACGGAAGCCACGCTGTTCTGGATCACCTCCAGGCTCTTGGAGCGCTCACGGACGGCCACGGTGTCACCGGCCTTCACGGTGGTGGAAGGGATGCTGCACACATTGCCGTTGAGGGTGATGTGGTGGTGGGAGACCAGCTGGCGGGCAGCAGCGCGCGTCGGGGCGATGCCCATGCGGTACACGATGTTGTCCAGGCGGGACTCGAGCAGGAGGATGAGGTTCTCACCCTTCTGGCCGGCCATGCGGGAGGCCTTGTCGTAGGTGTTGTGGAACTGACGCTCGAGCACACCGTACATGTACTTGACCTTCTGCTTCTCCTTCAGCTGGGTAGCATACTCCTTGGACTTCTTGCGCTTGGCGGCGAGGCCGTGCATTCCCGGAGGATAGTTGCGCTTCTCGAAATATTTGTCGGAACCGAAAATCGGCTCGCCGAACTTACGGGCGATCTTGGTGCTGGGACCTGTATATCTTGCCATAGTAATCTTGCTTTAACTGAAATTAAACTTTACGACGGCCTTTAGGACGGCACCCGTTGTGCGGCATCGGGGTGACGTCGACGATCTCGGTCACGATGATACCGGCGTTGTTGATGGTGCGGATGGCGGACTCACGGCCGGAACCCGGACCCTTGACATAGCACTTGACCCTGCGCAGGCCGGCGTCGAAGGCCGTCTTGGCGGCGTCCTCGGCAGCCATCTGGGCAGCGTAAGGCGTGTTCTTCTTGGAGCCGCGGAAACCGCACTTGCCTGCGCAAAAGGAAGAATGAGCTTATAGTTAGTAAGCGCAGACAGTATATTGAATCACACTACGCAGAGTGGCAGAAAGCTGCCGATCCTGATTTCAGCTATGAGAAGTCAGTTGATTTTGGTGTATACGATTCCATCAAATTTACGGAGTAAAAAATGGCTGAAGAGTATGTGCTGATCGACGATATAATTAAAAATCATACTGAGAGAATGATGAGTCTTAGAAAGTACTATCCATTTTTCATGATAATGGATGGTTCTTTTATGCAGTTTAAAGGCGGAGAATATAAGGACCTGGATATGGGATATCTGGTCCTTGCTGTTCTGCGTTTTTTTATAAATGAAAACAGCTTTAATGATAGGCCCGTAACCTATAAGGAATATGAAACATTTATCAAAGGAATACTAAAGAGCAGTTTCGGGCTGGAAGGTGATCTGGAGGAACTTATCAGGTATATATTTGATAAACTGCGCAACTCAGGAAGAGCCTTTGAGATGCCTTTCTTCGATCCGGTCAATAGGGAGATGAAGATAGCCAGAGTCAGGCTTATAGACAGTATCGTAAAAGAAAATGATGTTTATTACACCATAACCCAGGAAGGAATCGAACTTTATCTTTCCACAAAAGAGGTTAAGGACGAGAGTACAATAACGACAGAACAGCTTCTGCTTGAGAAACTGATACGTTCAGAGAATTTCAAGGGCAGTATAGACGTGATAGAAAGAATAAATATAGAAGTAAGCCAGCTTCAGCAGCAGAGGCGCGAGGTTATGAAGCTTCTTCTGACAGATGTTCATGCAGGAAGTAAAGCTGTTGATGAATATATGGACAGAATAAGCGTATGGTTTGCAGAGGAAAGAAAATCCTTTGCAAAAAACAGAGAGCTGGTTGATAAGGCTGTAAAGAAAGCAACCTACAGTGGTGGAACAGATACAATAAAGGACGTAAACAGACTGTCCAATATGCTGAAGCTTACCATAGAGAATCACAGTATGCTTATTGCAGATACTGCAGAGCTGTCGCGTTTCTCTGATGAGATGATAAGAAGAAACAGGACCAGAAGTCTTAAGAATGCATTTGATTTTGAAGGCTTACTCAGAAGAAGTATCGACATGGACAGGCCTGATGTGATGGCATATGTGGTATCCCCATTTATGCAGCTGAGAAGAGAGAAGAGTCTGCCCATATCCATAATAGACAGTGTGGTAACCTCCCAGACAGACGACGGACTTAAGGGTGAGAAGAAAGAAGAACTTAAGGCAGACCTTAAGTATAAATATGAGGATGAACTTCTCAGTGAAGAGATAGGCAGAAACTTTGCCAAGCTGTTTAAGGAACTCCTTATAAGACTCAGCAGATGGAAGAGGGTAACTCTGGAAGAATACCTAGCCATACTTGAAGTTAAGTTCGGAGATGATATCTATAAAAATAGGGATATGTATTCATTCCTTGTTCATCTGGCAGAAAAGAAATACTACGACATAAATGAGATGCAGGAAAGTCAGGAAACTTTCCTGGAAGAAATGGTCATCCGGTTTATGGGTGAAGAAATAAACGAATATGCGGGACTTGGTTTCGAGATAGAATACGGACAGGAAGAAATAGAGATCAAATGCGGCGAAGATGAAGTCGCAAAACTTACAACACTTACCTTCGAACAAAAAAGATGACAAAATATTATCAGATGAAAAACTGTCATCTTTTTAGAAGCGGACAGAGGAGATATAGTTAGAATGGATAAGAATCTGGAAAAGGCTCTGGATATATATACGATACTTGCTACAGGCAAGAGTCTTTCGTCAAAGGACAAGGAGACCAGTGAACTGTATAATTCTTTTTATGCAGATTCAGAGGTCTATGATATAACCATGTCTCTTATCAAGAGGCTGGGACTTAAACTTTATGAATATAACGATTCCATATTTGTTACAGCAGGTCATGGAAATAAGGTATTTGGTTATACCAATGATGACCTCAAGAGAAAAATGGGACTCAGACTTAATAAGGAACTTTATCTTATTTATTTTATTATTTATGAGGCACTTCTTCAGTTCTATAAGACTTCTGATACTTATCAGATAAAGGATTATATAAGAATTGATGAACTTATTGAAGCAGTGACAAATGATCTTAAGAGTTTCGGTACATCAGTAAGTGCGCTGGATGAAGCAGGAGAGGATAAAGGCTCCTTCAGAGAAATAGCTATTCTCTGGGACAGTCTTCCACCGATGATATCAGAGGATAAGGACAGGAATAAGGCTTCAAGAGGTTCCCGTATGGGTTATGCGAAGCTGGCTTCAAACTTCCTGGGAAGTGAGGGGATATTTACTGCCGTGGATGACAGACTGTATCCGACGGATCGTTTCCATGCGATAGCAGAGAATTATTTTGAAGATAACGGCAGCCTCATCTATCAGGAGCTGAACGGAGGTAACGAGAATGCCGAGTATTAATCGTATAAGAGTTAATAATGTAAAATATAACTTCGGCACTCAGGGTTATGATGATTTTTCCATGAGAATGTACGGACGTAATACACTCTATGATCTCGCCAATGGTGGAGGCAAGAGTGTTCTTATGCTGCTTCTTATGCAGAATCTTATACCGAACTGTACTCTGGATGATAAGCAGCCTATAGAGAAGCTTTTCAGAGATCCAAGCAATACTGTTATTCATTCACTTATAGAGTGGAAGCTGGATCAGGCTGATATTAAGGACGGACTCAGATACATGACTACCGGATTTGCAGCTAAAAAGGCATCCGGTTCCGAGGAAGGTGAAGAGGAGCATACTGCCCAGATAGAATATTTTAACTATGTTATTTTCTACAGAGATTACAACAAAAATGATATAATCAATCTTCCTCTTGAGAAGGATGGTGAACATGTATCTTACAAAGCTCTGAAGAATTATCTTCATGATCTTTCGAGAAATGATAAAAACATGCTGGTTTATGTTTTTGACCGTAAGGGAGAGTATCAGAAGTTTATTGCTGACTATGGTCTCTATGAAAGCCAGTGGGAAATCATCAGAGGAATTAATAAGACAGAGGGCCACGTCAGAACATATTTTGAGACAAACTATAAAACTACAAGAAGAGTAATAGAAGATCTTCTGATCGAAGAGATAATAGAAAAAGCTTATATAACAAAGACCAGTCGTGAAACAGGTAAAACCGAGAGCACGGCCAGACTTCTCATGACCATTCAGGAGGAGCTTAAGACTCTTTCAGAGAAGAAGAAGGATATACGTGTCTATGATTATGAGAAGGAACTTCTCACACTTCTGATAGACAGGATAGAATCCTTCATGAGTCTTTACAGGAAGAAGGATGAGATAACTGAAAAGTTCGGTAGGGTTTATGTAACGCTTGAAATTGAAAAGAAATCCCGTGAGAACAAACTTCTGGAATTAAGAGAAGGTCTGGAGGAATCTGAGGAGGAACTTAAGAATGCCGAGATCAGACTGGAGCTTCTTAAGATTCTGAAGGATATATATGAAGAGGAAGAACTTAGAGGTCGTATAGAAAGTCAGACCGGAATAAAGAAGGAAGCTGATAAGAATATTGAGTTACAGAGCAGACTTCTTGCCGAGAAAATGGCGGCCAGAGAATACGAGC
>JAFWSY010000179.1 GCA_017519155.1 Eubacterium sp. | reverse complement strand
TCCGCCTGAGACGGTCTCAAGCTTCTCCAGACCAAGCTGCTCGCTCTTATTATCCATATCATTAACCTCGTTATTTTTGCTCTCACTGATTTTGCTTGTGTTTTTGTCTGATGGCTTCATTATGTCAGGAAAACTGATGGTTACCAATCACCAATCTCAAATCATATTGATGTCTATACAACATTTTTAGGCTAAAGTGTTGCCAAATGCAATATGTTTTTGAAAATGCGGGGTCACGACACCCTTCACATCTCCGGAGCTGTACTATGGCTACAAGTAATGATCCTGTATAATGTTCGGCAAAGGGGGATAACATCATGAACATAAATCTGTCCCAGCTTATTTTTTAAGTACTATATATCTTTTAGGAAGGATCGTTACACTGCCGTCTATGCCCTTGCCTGTAAGCATATCGGTTCCACAAAGTTCGGAAACCACAGCCGTTTCCTCACCGATATTGAAGTAAAACTCGTAAATAAAGTCATCTCCTAACCTTGAGTGATACTCGATTCCTGAAGGAAGCTCGCGTATTTTGATACCGCTCTCCACAAGAAGTTTTCTAGCCAGCTTACCCATATCTTCATTTCCGATCCTGGCTGCCTGATAATATGCTTTCCCCTTGCCATACTTCTTACAAGTGATTGCAGGTAAGCCCTTATAAAAATCATCCGTGTATGTTCCTATCACATCAGCATCGATAAGCTTGATAAGTTCGGCATAGTCCTTTACTCTCATGCTCTCATTGCCCATGATTATCCCGTTTCTGTCTGAGGGATAAAGAGTATCTATCTCTTCGTTGATGATACCGAAGAGTTCCTTCAGTCCGTCTCCCGGAAAACCGCCTTCATAGCACAGCGAATTCTCATTAACATATCCTGTCATGTATGTCGCGAGAAGTGTTCCGCCGCTTCCTACAAACTTCTTCATCTTCTCAATAGTCTCAGGTCTTATGAGGAAAAGCATCGGTGCGATAATTAGCTTATAATCTTCAAAATCATCATTAACGGAAATAATATCTGCTTCAACACCAAAAGGCATCAGACTCTTCCAGTGGTTGATACAGGTGATATCATACTTTTTCGTTTCCCGGCTGAAACCTCCTGATACATCTATTGACCACCAGTTATCCCATTCAAATATGACAGCCGCTTCATTCTTCTTGACTGACCCTTCTATCTCAGCAAGCTGTCTTAAGACTTCACCGGTATGAGCCACATCTCTGAATACTCTTGTGTCAGCGGTTCCGCTGTGGTCGATTACGGCACCATGGAACTGTTCTGCGCCGCCACGTGATCTTCTCCACTGAAAGTACTGAACAGAATCAGATCCGCTTGCGATCGTCTGACACGAAAATTGTTCATGAACAAAAGGACGCTTCAGTTTGTTGTAATTCATCCAGTTTACATGACCCGGCGCACTTTCCATAAGAAAAAACGGCTTGTCCTTCTTAAGACACCTAAGAAGTGCATGATCAAAAGCCGACATCATCATGGTGTCTTCATAACTCTCATAGTCGTTATGAAATGCCGGGTAACTGTCCCAGGATATGAAGTCGATCTTTTTTGCCAGCTCCCTGTAATCGATATCATAGAATCTCTGCATGAGATTTGTGGTTACGGGGATATTGCTGTCAAGTGAACCTTCTTTGATTGCATCGATCTCAACAGTAATATAATCAGCATAGTTATATGTGGTAAATCTATGCCACTCAAGCTTCAATCCCATAAGAGCATTTTGACCATTGGTATAAGGCGGCTCTATATCTGAGAAATCGTTATACTTCGCGCTCCAAAAAGAACTCCACCATTCATGATTAAGTTTATGAATATCATTATCAAATCTTTGTCTCAGATATTGCCTGAACTTCTCTTTACAAAGATCACAGAAGCACTCTCCGCCAAACTCGTTGGAGATGTGCCAGGCGATAAGTCCGGGATGACTTCCTGCTATCTCCGCCAGTTTTCTGTCAATCGTTCTTACTTTGTCTCTGAAGACTTCTGACGACAGACAATGGTTATGTCTGAATCCGTGACGGTTTCTGTGTCCCATTCCGTCAACACGCATGACTTCGGGATATTTCTGATCCATCCAGACCGGTCTTGCGCCTGAAGGCGTAGCAAGAATGGTACTGATTCCGTTCTCGTAAAGCTTGTCCATTATTTCGATGAGCCACTCGAAATGATATTCACCTTCATAAGGCTCATAAGAGGACCATGAGAAGATACCGAGTGAAGCCTCGTTGATACCTGCTTTCTTCATGTACTCAATATCCTTGCTGAGTATATCAGGGCGGTCCAGCCACTGATCCGGATTATAATCACATCCGTGAATCAACTTGTTTACGGGTTGTCCCAATGCATACCTTCTCATGCCAGCCTCCACTCTTATCTTCAGATAACTAGAACAGTTAGTTTATTATATTCCTTATTAGCAGGTCTAAGTCTGTTTATCTTTTTACTGTTAATCTCAATCTCGGGTTGGCTGATGAGTATTTCCCCGAAGTGCTGCACGAACAAATATATCGAGTAACGATAAAT
>JAFWSY010000178.1 GCA_017519155.1 Eubacterium sp. | reverse complement strand
GTCAGACATGATAGTTCTTCATCCGCTTCCGAGAGTAAATGAGATATCTCCTTCAGTGGATAATGATCCGAGAGCCTGCTACTTCCGTCAGGTTAAGTATGGAAAGTTTGCGAGAATGGCGCTGATCAGCCGTCTCATCGGACTTGATGTGGACTGATAACTGCTGTTTTTGCAGACAGAGACATATATAAGTCTTTGCGGGAGGAACTGTATGAAGAGGATTTATAAATCGATAGCGCTTTTCTTGGTAATGATATTAATGATAGGAAATGTGTTCTCACACCCTATTCAAAGTGAGGCCGCTTTCAATATCAAGGTTACGCTTTCTGACAGTTCATATGAATATACAGGAAAAGCCTGTAAGCCTAAAGTAAGGGTTAAGTATAAGGGAAAGAAACTTTCTTCGAAGTATTATACTGTAAAGTATGCTTCCGGTAGAAAAAAGGTCGGAAAGTATTCGGTTAAGGTTAAGCTGAAAGGAAAATACAGCGGAAGCAAAACGGTGTACTTTACGATTAATCCACAGAAAACCGAGATACAGGATATAAAGGCCGAGAAGGAAGGCTTCGCCATAAGCTGGACTGAAGTTGGTAAACAGCTTAGTGGATATCAGGTGGCATACAGTAAGACTAAAGATTTTTCCGATAAGAATACATTTTACACAGGCAAGGTTACCTCTCGCAGTGTTAAAGGGCTTGAGGGCGGTTCAGAGTATTTTGTAAAGATCAGAACCTATGCAAAGGTAAAGGGGAAGAAGTATTACTCTGAATGGTCAGATGTAAAAAGTGTAACCACTGTAAAGGTTTATAGATTCAGAAATGAATCCCTGCTCAAACAGCATTACGAAAAGCATGGAAAAAGCATGGGCTTCGCGAATGCTGAGGAGTACGAAGCGGCGGCTTCGGATGTGGTTTTAAATCCAGAATCGCTTCATAAGACAGAAAAAGAAGATGGTGATGATTGCTACTATCTGGAAGCGACTAATGATTTTGTGGTAGTATCCACAGATGGATTTATAAGAACATATTTCAGACCGGATAGTGGAAAGTCATATTTTGACAGGCAATAGAAAGGAAGGATATCATGAAAATAGATAGTATACAGAATGGAATAGTTCTGGACCATATTACAGCAGGAAATGCTATGAAGATATATTATGATCTGGGGCTGGACAAGCTGGACTGCAGTGTGGCAATGATGCAGAATGTTAAGTCCAAGAAGATGGGCAAGAAAGACATCATTAAGGTTGATAAGGATGAATATGATATAAACCTTGATGTTATAGGTTACATCGATCCGGGAGTAACGGTAAGTATCATAAAGGACGGAGTGACCATAGAGAAGAAGAAGGTTGATCTTCCGAAGCGTCTTGTAAATATTAAGAAATGTAAGAATCCGAGATGTATAACGGCAATAGAGCCGAATATTCCACATATTTTTAATCTTACCGATGAGGAAAAAAGAATCTACAGATGTGAGTATTGTGAATCTAAATAACCCCGTAACAGTTCATTTAAGGAGTTAAAAAATGATAAAAGCAGAAAATCTTTCAATGGTATATGGGAAGGATTTTAAGGCAGTGGACAGTCTGTCCTTTGAGATTAAACCCGGAGAAATAGTGGGCTTTGCAGGACCGAATGGCGCAGGCAAGACTACCTGTATCAAAATGCTTACGGGAATTTTAAAACCCACAGAAGGTAAGGCTACCATCAATGGCTTTGATATAGTCGGTGAGCCTATCAAGGCAAAGGAAAGCTTCGCTTATGTGGCTGATAATCCGGATATTCTTCTTCAGTTAACCGGTATCGAATACATCAATTATATAGCTAATCTTTACAAAGTTCCCATGGATATGAGGGAAGAAAGGATAAATGAGCTGGCAGAGCGTTTTGGCATAAAGGACTCTCTGGGACGCCCAATGAAAGAATACTCCCATGGTATGAGACAGAAGACCATGGTCATTGCAGCGCTCATCCATAATCCTCCCGCATGGATCCTTGACGAACCTATGACAGGACTTGATCCTACTGCTGCTTACGAATTAAAGCAGATGATGAAGGAACATGCAGCCAAGGGAAATGCAGTCCTTTTTTCTACCCATGTACTTGAGGTGGCAGAGAAGCTCTGCGACCGTATCATGATAATTAATCATGGTAAAAACCTGTATCAGGGAACTGTGGAGGATCTTACTGCACAGAACCCGGGCAAGGATCTTGAGGCTATTTTTATCGAGATGGTGGGAGAAAAATAATGAATATAAAGAAAATCCTCTCGCTCTCGCGAGTTCTTTCAAAGAATTCCGAGATGCAGATGCCGGATAGAACTCTATATAAGGTTCTGGCGCTCATAGCAGCGCTGGGTATCATGATTCCATGCACTGTCATAGTGGGCTTTATCAGTTATGTTATGACTGAGGCGCTTCTTGAAGCCGGAAGTCCCGGCGGTGGAATCCTTTTTGAACTGCAGATACTGTCGGCCTTTTCCATGGTATTTGGAATTCTGGTCATATTCAGTATTCTGTTTTTCTCATCTGACAGGGAACACTTCGTGACACTCCCCATTCCGACACATCACCTGATGATGGCCAAATTTTTCTATGCTTATTTTGCAGAAAGTGTAATGGAATTTCTGATTCTGATTGCAGTTTTTGTGGGTTACTTCCTTGCCATAGGAAGAAATCTCGGAGCATTTCAGGCCCTTAATCCTGTGGGACTCATTGGTTCCGTTCTGGGAGTTGTTCTGATTCCCCTGGTTCCTATGATCTACTGCGCCATATTCAGCCTCATTCTGATGGCCTGCCTCAGCGGAGTAAAAAGCACAGGCATATTCTACAGACTCTCAACGGTATTTTTGCTTATATTCGCAGCGCTTTTCGTTTATTCCTTAAGAGGAATCGGCGAAGTAAATATGGAGAACTATGTTGAGTCGCTGGGGAGCGGTAAGAATTCGCTTCTGCAGACGCTGAATATCGTTTTCTTCCCTGTGCCTTGGCTTTCAAAAGCTATTTCGGACAGTTCAGTCCTGTATCTGCTTCTTTATATTATCGGAAATTTACTGCTTCTTGCTGTTCTTTATCTTATAGGTAAAGCTCTCTATCAGAAGGGACTCTACACTGCAGCTTCTCTCGGTTCTTCCAAGAAGGCCCGGATAGCGGCAAAGGATATAAAATTAGAATCCCAGCATATGGCAAGTCTTAAGAAGGAACTTCGAGTAATTCTCAGGACCAAGGCATTTTCCGGAAACTGCGCATATATAAATGTGCTCTGGCCAGTAGGTGCTTTCCTGCTGTTCCATTTTACAAAGGACAAGGGCACAATAGCCGCATTCATAGATATGTATGCCTCCGGCAAGGACAGGGCAGACATGATACTTCTGATAGTCATGCTTTCCATAGCATTTATCGCAACTGCTCTTAATTCTTTGGCGTCTACGGCATTTACCAGAGAAGGACAGCACCTGAGTCTGCTGAAATTTATCCCGGTTTCCTACGAAACTCAGATAAGAGCGAAGTTTGACGTGTGTATCCTTTTCACATATCCGATGCTGCTTCTTACAGACATAATAATCTGTGTATATATGAAAACTCCTGTCAGCACCTGTCTTATATTTGCGGGAATGATGCTGATGGCACATATAATAGCAATATTTATCGGTATGCTGCTGGATAGTGTTTCACCCTATGTGGAGTGGGATGACGAGTACAGCGCACTCCGTGGTAATCTGAATACATTTTTCAATATGGCTATCATGATGGTGATTGCTTTCGTGGTTGCCGTTCTGGGAATCCTTCTGTATGAGGTAATCAAGCTCCCAATAACAGTATATTACATAGTTCTTGCTATGGTGCTGGCGGCTGTTATGGTACGTCTTATAATGACGACTCCTACAAAAATAGCCCAGAATATTGATAACATGTAACAAATTTGTAATATGACATAAGTGTCAAAAGTCAAAAAGCGTTCTTGCTTGCAAGAAAAGCTTGTTGACTTTATGACACGCTGAAACATGAGGAAATAGCAATTTTCGTAGAAAATTAGCGGTTTCCGAATG
>JAFWSY010000177.1 GCA_017519155.1 Eubacterium sp. | reverse complement strand
GAGGCCAGTAAAGATGAGATAGATGATCTTCTTAAGAGGAATTTCTTCTGTTATTCAGTATTTAAGACTATGCCGCTTCTAGTTCAGCCTACACTTTATGACCTGGGTAATTACTGCTCGCTAGCCGATCATAAGGCGCTTACTATGGCGGGACAGCATAGAGAAGGAAAGTCAATAGCTGAGGGCTATGATTATACATTTATGAGTTCCTACAATGTTATGGATAGTCTGAGTAATCTTACAGAAGTGGATGAAGGGAATGATAATACCTTCCTGATGATGAGTAATGATATGACTCACGGTTGTCAGATACTTCAGGAACCTGAATATATGCCGGCTGAAGAAGTGGATAATACAGAATTTGATCAGCAGCATCCATATAGAAAGAAAAAAGGTTCAAAGAAAAAACTGAACATGAAGAAAATGAATGTCCGCTTACATTATCAGATGAATATGTGCGCAATGATAAAGCTGGGACAGTGGTTTGATTATCTCAAAGAACAGGGCGTATATGATAATACAAAGATAATAATTGTATCTGATCATGCATGGAGACTTTATGAAAATAAGGATCTGATAAAATACGTTCAGAGACCTTATAAGAAAAAAGAATCATTGAAGAAGTTTGATATGCTTGAGTATAACTGTGTTCTGTTTGTAAAGGATTTCGATTCCAAGGGATTTACACTTGATAAGAAGACCTTTATGACAAATGCTGATGTGCCTACTCTTGCATTTGATAAAACTATAGATAATCCTGTTAATCCATTTACTGGAAAGGCTATTAACAGTGACTATAAAAATGGTGATCTGGAGCTTATCTGGGGGAGAGAATGGGATACGGAAAAGAATAACGGAAATACTTTTATTCCGGATTACTGGTTTACTATCGAGGGGAACAGGAACATACATAAAGGTAAAAACTGGAGTTATCTGGGATACCACTAAAAAGTGGCAGGTGTAAATGATTATAAATATCCAATAATCTGATATTTTTTATTACAATGTATTGACAATATATAGAGTGTATTGTATGTTATATCACAGTTGATAAAAAGACTCACAACATGACTATTTTTGGAGAAGAGTGTAAAGGAGAGTTAAGTTATGATATTTGATAAACTGGTAGAAATAATGATGGATCATTTATCAATTCAGCCACAGGATGTTACTATGGATACAGCCTTCAAGGATGATCTGGCTGTAGATTCACTTGATTTATATGATCTGGTTATGGCGCTTGAAGAGGAATTCAATATCGAGATGCCACAGGACAGAGTAAACGATATAGAAACAGTTGAAGATTTAATCAAGCTCCTGAAAGAACTCGGGGTAGAGGAGTAAGAAAAGAATATATAAAAAGGATGACAGTTTTTCATCAGGTGAAAAACTGTCATCCTTTTTTTGCTATATGTGCCACATCGCTGGAAGCGATGTGCAAGGTTTGCTGACGCAAACCTTGGTTGCACTTCGTGCAACGAATCTTCGCTTTGCTCGGACGTTCGATTCTTCGAATCGAGCGCTATCTGTGCCAAGCATGCTTTGCATGCTTGCAGGCCTTCTGACGAAGCCCTGGTTCTGCTGCGCAGAACGCATCTTCGCTTCGCTCGGACGTTCGATTCTTCGAATCGAGCGCTATCCTAACTCAACTTCAACTTTGTGGGATGCTCCGTCGCCTACGAATGGAATTACACATCCATCTACGGCTTTTCCGTCTAAGATAAGGCTCTTAACACCCTTACATACATGGTTAGGATTCTTTATTTCAATTTCATATGTATCACCACGGAACTGACGCTTAGCTGAGAAACCATCCCAGGCCGATGGAATAGAAGGATCAACCTTAAGTCCATCCCAGTCAGGTGTGATACCCAGGATATACTGGCTGATTGCTACAAAGTTCCAAGCAGCTGTACCTGTCAGCCATGAGTTCTTAGCCTCACCCTGACGACCTGCGTCCTTACCTGCAACCATCTGTGCATATACATAAGGCTCTGTTCTGTGAAGGTCTGATATATCCTCAAGGAAAGCAGGAGCGATACGTGAATACCAGTCAAATGCCTTGTCTCCCTGTCCTGCATAAGCAGCTGCACAGATCATCCATGCATTGTTGTGGCAGAATACTCCGGCATTCTCTTTATATCCTGCAGGATATGTTGAGATCTCACCATACTCGATATAATACTTTGTGAATGCAGGATTGTTAAGTACGAGACCGTACTTGCATCCCAGTCTTTCTTCAACTGCATCTATAACCTTCTTGTCCCAGCCTTCTTCCTTGCCGATATCAGACATGATACCGAAGCCCTGGGGCTCGATGAAGATCTTTCCTTCTTCACATTCCTTGGAACCGACTTTGCGTCCCAGATCATCATATGCTCTGATAAACCATTCGCCGTCCCAGCCGAACTTCTTGATGGTCTCCTTCATCTTATCAATCTCAGCCTGAGCTGCTGCAGCTTCTTCCTCGTCGCCCTTATATTTGCAGAGTGCAACATAGTCAGGACCTGCATATGTGAAGAGTGTAGCTACAAAGATTGATTCTGCTGTGTCTGAGAAGCCCTTGTCACCATACTTAGGTGATGTATAAGTCTGGAAGCTTTCACCTGGTGTATCTGACCAGCATGAAAGGTTCAGACAGTCATTCCAGTCAGCTCTCATTGAAAGAGGAAGTCCGTGAGGACCGGTTTCTCTTGCAACCTTATAGAAGGACTGCTTCAGATGGTGCATCATTGACTGTGCAAGTGACTCATCATTTCTATATGGAACCTGCTCATCAAGAATAGAGTAATCACCTGTTTCCTTAATGTATGCAGCTGTTGACATGATCATCCACATTGGATCGTCAGAGAAGTTTCCGCCGAGAGTATCATTTCCCTTCTTGGTAAGCGGCTGATACTGATGGAAGCATCCACCGTCCTCAAACTGAGTAGCGGCAAGGTCTAGAATTCTCTCACGAGCTCTGTCCGGAATCTGATGAACGAATCCGAGAAGATCCTGGTTAGAATCTCTGAAGCCCATTCCACGTCCGATACCTGACTCAAAGTAGGAAGCTGATCTTGACATGTTAAATGTAACCATGCACTGATACTGATTCCAGATGTTAACCATACGGTCAACCTTTTCATCAGGAGTCTTAACTGTATATTTTGAAAGAAGGTCGTTCCACATCTCGACATTCTTCTTAAATGCTGCATCAACCTTATCTGCAGTATTGTACTTTTCGATCATTGCATAAGCTTTGGACTTGTTCATGGTGCCGTCTGCATTCCACTTATCAGCTCCATTCTCAACATATCCCAGCATGAATACGAGAACCTTCTCTTCGCCCGGAGCAAGAGACAGCTTAAGTGAATGAGAAGCGATAGGTGACCAGCCGTCAGCCTTTGAGTTATTGGACTTATTAGCGAAAACTGCATCAGGTCTGTCAAAACCATTGTAAAGTCCCATGAAGCTTTCTTTATCACAGTCATATCCATCGATATCAGCATTAACTGTATAGAATGCAAAGTGATCACGACGCTCTTTATACTCTGTCTTATGGAAGAGAGTAGAACCTTCTACCTCAACCTCACCTGTGTTAAAGTTTCTCTGGAAGTTTGTTGAGTCATCCTCAGCATTCCACAGACACCACTCAAGGAAGGAGAATAGAGTGAAGCTCTTTGGAGAAGTTCCTTCATTCTTAAGTACTACTTTCTGTATCTCAGCATTCTCGCCCTGAGGAACAAAGAATGTAACCTCAGCTTTAAGCTCTTTCTTCTTTCCTGTAATGATTGTATAACCCATACCATGACGGCACTGATAGAAATCAAGTTCAGTCTTAACAGGTGACCAGCCGGGATTCCAAACAGTATCCTCATCATTGATATAGAAATAACGTCCGCCCATATCAACAGGTATGTTGTTGTAGCGATAACGTGTGATTCTTCTAAGACGCGCATCCTTATAGAAATGATAACCTCCGGCAGTATTGGAGATCAGTGAGAAGAATCCTTCAGTTCCAAGGTAGTTGATCCATGGATAAGGAGTTCTTGGGGATGTGATGACGTACTCGCGATTGTCATCATCAAAGTAACCGAATTTCATAAGTAATTCACCTTGCCCTTTCTGGTTTTTTTAGTAAAAACAGGTTGCCTTACATAGTAGCAACGTATAAAAAATTATACTATAATTCGAGCTAATAAACAATAATAAACCCTTGTCATTAATGTTGAATATCTTAGCGCCATTAGCGCTCGATTGCTAAAAAAAGATGACAGTTTTTCATTTAATGAAAAATTGTCATCTTTTGCGTGATTTATTTGATATTGCTGTAAATATGTTCGTATACTGTCTTGAATTCGCCCGGTGCCAGTTCCTCATAGCCTGATTCTTCACCTGGAAGAGGAAGGTTAGGAGCATCGATCATCCAGGTGGTAGGTTCGGGACAGAAGTAACCCTTCTCGCCACCGTCATTCCAGATGACCCAGAACTTAAAGTTGTTATCGACCTCATATCGGATCTCGTTTCCGGTCTTCAGATCGGAAATGATGGCTCCACGGAATGGGAGACTGTCAACGTCATAGGTCTCACAGTTATATACATCATTGTTGATTATATGCTTTACCGGGATCATGGAACCTGTCAGATACTGTCTGTCATGATTATCCAGTGCCACAAAATCGCAGGTTGGAAGATTTCTCTGGTTGAGAGGCCATTTATCTCCGATGGTTACGAAAAGTCTGGTTCCCAGCGGTTCACCGTCCGTGGTAAAAGGAGCACTGATAGTCGTATGATTACAGATACCATAAGGCAGCTGTTTGTCAGAGGTGTTGGTGATTGTGACATTATAAAACATTCCGTCATCAGACAGCTTGAATTCGAACTCTGCCTTGAAACTCACCGGAAATGTATCAAAGAACGGATCGCCTTCATCATAGACATACTCAGTTTTGCAGGTCGCGGAAGAATCTGTAGATGAAACTTCAGTCACTGTATGTTCTCTTTTATGCAGAAAGCCATGCAGAGATGTATTTTCTTCTTTGCATGTGATCGGAAAATGATACTCAGCATCGCTGGTCTTTAGTATTCCGTCCTTTAGTCTGTTAGCATAGAGAAGAGTAGGGAAACCATAAACCTCAGGGCTTGCCTTAAGTTCCTCAATTGAAAGGTTTTCATCATACCTGAAGAAGTTGATGTCATTTTCGAGATCCTTAAGATAAAGGATGTTGCTTCCCAGAAATGGTGCAATAACAGCCTTGTATCTTCCTGCTTTCATTTCAACTACTTCTTTGCCTTTATAGTCTATTTTCACTGCAGAATATCCCATATTGTTCAATACCTCCGTAAAGAATCCCCAATTAAGCGTTAAGCTTTTCGCTCAGTTTAGCTGCCAGTTCCTTCTGTTCATTTTCGTCAGGTGTAAGCTGTCTCCAGCCAACGCCTACATTATCATTATCGAATCTCGGAATGATATGTGTATGGAAATGGAAAACAGTCTGTCCGGCTGCTGTACCATTGTTCTGAACTATATTTATTCCGTCGGCACCGGTCTCGGCTTTGATAACCGCTCCGATTTTTTTAGCCAGTGGCATTACCTTAGCGGCAAGCTCATCATCAAGTCTGAAGAGACAGTCAAAATGCTGCTTAGGAATGATGAGGCAGTGACCCGGATTTGCCGGACTGGCATCAAGGATTACAGTGAAATCATCATCCTCATATATTTTATTTGTCGGAAAAACTCCATTTGCAAGTTTGCAAAAGATACAATCATCTTTAATCATCGCTACATTCCCCCTTAGTTATTATTGTCGCTAAGTCATAGTATAGTACATATATATATTAAATGCAAAGCTTTTGAATGATTATTCGTATTGACATATTTGCTATTATGTAGTAACTTTATATACGTTCAAGTAAATAATAAATTATTTGACAACTCTTATTCAGAGTGGTGGAGTCACAGGGGACGTTGAAGCCACGGCAACCCGGCAGCGATTTATCGCACGAAGGTGCCAGCCTGAGCACGCATGGTCGTGAGCAATAAGGGGATTTGAATATTTGAAAGTAAATCAAATCCGGCTGTGCTCACAGCCGGATTTTCTGTGTTAAAAAGAGATAAATAGTCACTTAGAGATTTTAGAGATTTATAATTCTAGTAGGAGGTTTTAAAACTTGGAAAGAAGATTTTTTACGTCAGAATCGGTAACCGAAGGACATCCTGACAAAATCTGTGATCAGATATCAGATGCTGTTCTTGATGAACTCATCAGACAAGATCCAAACAGTCGTGTAGCTTGTGAGACTACATGTACAACAGGTCTTGTTATGGTAATGGGAGAGATAACAACAGAGGCATATGTGGATATACAGAAAATTGCCAGAGAAACCATTAGAGAAATAGGCTATGACAGAGCTAAGTATGGCTTTGACTGTGATACCTGCGGAGTTATTACTGCTATAGATGAACAGTCTGCCGATATAGCAATGGGCGTTGATAAGGCACTTGAAGCAAAAGAAAATCAGATGTCTGATGAAGAGATAGAGGCTATCGGTGCAGGAGATCAGGGACTTATGTTTGGCTATGCTACAAATGAAACACCTGAACTTATGCCTTATCCTATATCACTTGCACATAAGCTGGCGCTTAAGCTTACAGAGGTAAGAAAGAATGGTACTCTGAATTACTTAAGACCTGACGGAAAAACTCAGGTTACAGTAGAGTATGATGAAGAGGGAAAGCCTTTCAGAATCGATACTGTTGTACTTTCAACGCAGCATAGTGAGGAAGTATCTCAGGAGAAGATTCATGAGGATATAAAGAAGTATGTATTTGAACCGGTGCTTCCTGCAGATATGATTGACGAAGATACAAAATACTTCATTAATCCAACAGGCCGATTTGTAATCGGAGGACCTAACGGTGACTCCGGTCTTACGGGAAGAAAGATAATCGTTGATACCTATGGAGGTTATGCACGTCACGGCGGTGGCGCATTTTCCGGAAAGGATCCTACAAAGGTTGACCGTTCAGCTTCCTACGCAGCAAGATATGTTGCAAAGAATATCGTAGCAGCAGGCATCGCTGAAAAATGTGAGATACAGCTCTCATATGCTATAGGAGTTGCTAAGCCGACATCTATCATGGTTGATACCTTTGGTACAGGAAAACTTTCTGACGAGAAGATAGTTGAGATCATCCGTGAGAACTTCGACTTAAGACCTGCAGGTATCATCAAGATGCTTGACCTGCGTCGTCCTATTTATAAGCAGACTGCAGCTTACGGACACTTTGGCCGTACAGATATCGATGTTCCGTGGGAACATACCGATATGGCTGATAAGCTTGCTGAATATCTTTAGAATGAAAAAAACCGGCGGACGAATCCGCCGGTTTTATATTATGCCTAATTACTTAACTGTAACTTTAACTGTAGTGCTTATACCGTTTGGTGCAATTACATAGATTGTAGCTGAACCCTTCTTCTTGGCAGTAATCTTGCCCTTTGCACTAACTTTTGCAACTTCAGGATTTGAACTTACATATGTAAGCTTCTTATTCTTAAGTGTCTTCTTCTTATCAGCCTTAGTTACCTTAGCCTTAATCTTCTTTGATTTCTTAACCTTAAGTTTAAGAGTCTTCTTGGAAACAGTAACCTTCTTTACGTTAGTATACTTTCCACCCTTAGTAACAACATTAACTGTCTTAGAAGCTGATATGAGCTTGCCATCCTTGTCATATGCAGCAATTACATATGCATAGTTGGTCTTCTTCTTAAGCTTCTTATTGGTTATGGATGTCTTGGCTGTTTCACCGATCTTTTCATAAGCCTTGCCTTTAACTGAAGAATATACAACATACTTTGTTGCGCTCTTAACCTTAGACCACTTAATCTTTACTGAATTGTTCTTAACTGTTGAACTCTGAGCTTTGATTGGTGCATAAGCTGATCCAGGTATTTCTTCGGAAGCTTTCTTGGATGTTATAAACTTGTCAACAGCTGATGCACTGTCGCCTGCCTTAACTTCTTTCATATTCTTTACAGCTTCAGCATTGTCCTGTGCGGTCTTAACAGCTGTCTTAAGAGCTTCTATAGCATCATTTACAGCCTTAACTGCCTGTTCCTTTTCAGCTGTAGTAGAAGTCTCTGTAAGAGCTTCAACAGCCTTCTTTGCTGCTTCGAGAGCGGCCTTTGCTGTTTTGATAGCTGCAATATCATCTGCTGATACATTTGTATCTGCCTCAAGAGTTGTCAGTGCAGCGTCAGTTTCATCTGTTGCGTCTTTTACATTCTTTTCAACAGCCTTAAGTGCTTCGTCAACTGCCTTACCGGCTTCCTCAGCTTTAAGCTGTGCATCTGTCTTAACTGCATCGATATCAGCCTTTGCCTTTTCAACGATTGCCTTAATTGCATCATTATCAGCAGCTTTCTCGATGTCTGCCTTTGCAGTATCTACTATAGTCTTTATAGCTGTATATTCAGCTTCTCTGTAGTCAGCCTGCTTCTTGGTTGCAAAATACTCATCAATTATGCCCTTTGCAACATTCTTTGCTTCTTCAAGAGTCTTTGCAGCTTCAATAGCTTCTGCTTCAGCTGCAGCTGCATTATCCTCAGCTGTCTTAATAGATGCTGCAAGTTCTGTGTCAGCTGCTTTAAGTGCATCAACTGCAGCAAGCTTATCAGCACAAGATGCTTTTTCACCAAGTGCGTCAAGTGCAGCCTTAGCATCTTCGTAAGCTGTATACTTTTCAGTTACGTCAGTCTTATCAGCATCAGTAGCATATTTATTTTCCTTAAGTCCGTTAACCTTGCTGTCTAAAGCTGTCTTTGCTGCTTCGTAATCCTCAAGAGCCTGTGCTACTGCAGCATCAGCTATATCGTTAAGCTTGGACTCGTCGTTCTCAAGCTTTGTATAGTTCTTTACGAGATTCTGATAATACTTATACAGACCATCATATGCTGTTCTTGCTTCTGCTACAGCTGTCATAATCTCGTCAGTAAGATTCTCGGCAGTAATATCATCAGCTGCAGGAAGAGCATCGATCTGATCCTCAACATCCTTTGCAGCGTCAACATATGGTCCAAATTCATCTTCAGTTCCTGCCTCAGCTGAGCTCAGGTCTGCTGTACCGAATACGCTTGTATCCTGCCAGCCGTTACCTGATGTGTCATACCAGCTAAGGGTACCATTTCTTGAATTATTAGCATTTGCGTCATTGATCTGAAGTTCAAGACCTATCTTATCACCGGCCTTTGGCTCCAGGCTTGTCCACTTGATGGCTGCTTCTATTACATAACCGCCATCGATTTCTTTTGCTGCAGAGTCGATATATTCTGCTTTGCAGGAAGTACCGTTAAAGCTCTGCTTATTCTGATAGTTTACTCTGTACTGCTTATCATCATCCTGATATGATCCGGACTTTTGATTCAGCTCATCGATAAATAATTCTATAGAATCATGTTCATAATCATTTACAGAACCGGCATTAAGAACAGGATCCATAACTGTCATAAACAGATAAAGGTTATCTTTATCCCACATAAGCTGTGCTTCAGCAGAAACATCTTCAGATGCTTTAAGATTGATAGTAAGTGGTATACTATCTACATTGTCCCAGACATCACCCTTCTCGGCATCAACTATGGCAGTACCCTTCTTGATAGAGGCATATGGTTTAAATACTACATCTGCATAATACTTTGTGCTTTCAGTCTGAGAGAATTTTGTATCGTTATAAGCAACTTTTGCTCCACCTATTTCAGCGAGTAAATCAAGCTTAAGCTCTGTTGCTGCGGTAAATTCGCCCGAGATAGTAGCTTCAGCTTTATAAGCATCACCGGACTTTTTAAAGTCTGAAGAAGTGAGTACTATGGAGTTAATATCTCCGCCTTCCAGCTGATAATATACTGTTAATTTATCATCAGCAGCAATAGTTGCGCCTGATACAGCGATAGCTAAATTGATTTCGGAACTGTTCCATATCGGAGTAAAGTCAACATTCAGATCGCCTTCTGAGAAACTGTGAACTATTCCGTTGTTGAAGCTTCCGTCAGCTGATTCGATAATTTTTACTGTGTTAATAAATGGATCAAGAGTATCAGGATCAACTATTCCCCAATAAGCAGGTTTAGCCTGATAATTTCCGTCGAAGAGGAGTGGACTCTGTGGACGTCCGTTTGATCCTCCACCTGCACCATTAAAGGTGTTCAGCCATGAAAGACTGTCTATAGTACCCCAGATTGTAAATGAGTTAACTTTAACTCCGGAAGCAACTACTTCACGATATGCATTATATATATCTTTATATCTGTGACCTGTCTTTGCATATTCCTTTTCCTTTTCAGCCTTGGTTCCTTTGTATCCCAAGGATGATTTAACATCAAGCTCGGTTACCTGAACCTTACCTACTATTTTACCATAGGTCTTAGCAGCTTCAATGATCTGGCTCTTTGAAGGGAAATCCATATCATGATGTGCCTGCATACCAAAGGCATCAATTCTTGTTGGCTCTACATCTTTTTCATGATTCTTAACAGAGGTAAGAAGCTTTGAAATAGATGCAACCTTTGAAGGTGTACAATCATTATAATCATTATATAAAGGTATTTTTTTCTTAGGTCTTTTTGCTGGAAATCCATGAGCATCAATATATTCTTCTTCTTCTATTGTCCAACTGCTTTTAATTTTATTCCATAAATT
>JAFWSY010000176.1 GCA_017519155.1 Eubacterium sp. | reverse complement strand
TTCATAAGGTATTCCATTTTGAAGAGAATATTCGTACATCTTTTTTCTTTCCCATGTTCCAAGCACATATATCAGCGCCACCAGGGACCATACCAATGTAAAAAGTATCGCCGGAATAATTCCGGTAAATCTCGTAAAGCAAAGACTAAGTACCAGCCCAAGCCCTATTGCAACTATGTAAATCTTTTTTGTAATAATATACTCATCTTCAGTAACTACATACTTTTTCTTAAGACCAATCAACCTTAGCAAAATCATTGGAATAACAGTTGCAACTGTTTCAAGAACCATAAACACAAGCATAAGTATCACAATGACAACAATGATGGCTCCATTTGCTGCCAATCCTAACAGACGTACTCCCAGGGTAACATCACTTCCATCAACGTAAATATCATTAATATCAGAAACATCAACCATGTTACTTGAAAGACCGTTGGTTAATCCTCCTCCGCGGGAGATTTCATACGAAAAACCAACTCCCCAGTAAAGACACCATATAAGGATGCAGACAAATAAAATCAGTCTGATTTTACCTGCTTTATCTAAGTTCTTAAAACTATCGATCATAAGTTCTCCTTAACAACTTTGGTCTTTAGCAACTCATGCCGCCGGCGCATTCGATGACCTGACCGGTTACGTATTCTGCTTCGTCTGAAGCAAGGAATGCAACAACCTTTGCCACATCCTCAGGCTGTCCAGCTCTTCCCAGGGCGATGTTCTTAACCATAGCTGCTTTAACTTCCTCTGGAAGTACCTTAGTCATATCTGTTTCTATATATCCCGGAGCAACAGCATTACATGTGATACCTCTGCTTCCAAGCTCCTTTGCGATGGACTTGGTCATTCCGATAACTCCTGCCTTACTTGCTGAGTAATTAACCTGTCCTGCATTTCCATATACACCAACAACACTGCTTATATTTACTATACGGCCGTAACGAGCCTTCATCATAGGTCTTGTTGCTGCTTTCATCATGTTGTAGGTTCCCTTAAGATTAGTTGCGATAACAAGATCGAACTCCTCTTCCTTCATCTTCATAATGAGATTATCTCTTGTTACACCTGCGTTGTTTACTAAGATATCAACCTTGCCAAACTCTTCGATTGCCTGTTTAAACAGGTTCTCGCAGTCTTCCGGAAGGGTTACATTTGCCTGGTAAGCAGCTGCCTTAACCCCCTGCTCTTCTATAAGCTTTATGGTCTCCTCTGCTGCTTCATTTATAACGATGTCGCAGATGACTACATTTGCGCCCTCTGATGCAAGCTTCACGCTTATAGCACGACCAATTCCACGTCCGCCGCCTGTAACAATCGCTGTTTTTCCTTCTAATCTCTTGCTCATTATTATTTCCTCCTAAAAGTATGTCAGTTCAACCTTCATAGGCTCTCCGCCTTTTTCCAGTATTTCAAAGGAATTACCTTCTTTATTGTACTTAAGAAATCTCTCCGTAGGTTGATTGCCGTAGAAAGATGTTTCCTTTAAAGTTTTGTCTGTGCAGAGATAGTAATATGTACTTCCACCGCCGCCAAAGAATATTCTGAACGCACCGAAATCAGAATGCCAGATATACACATCGGTAAAGGCTGTAGCCTTTGAGCCGTCATCAAATCCAACCAGGAATTCATCATTTCCGTCGCCATCCAGATCCACCAGATAATAACCAAACTTCTTGGACTTATCTGTATAATCTTCAATAGCCTGTACCTCGCCGTAGGTGCCTGACCAGTTCTCACTGAAGGCCTTGATATACAGGTCTCTTGTCACATCGTACCATTCATCAGGTACTTTCCCCTTCATCGACTTAACCAGCCCGCATCCCATAAGACTAAACAATGTAAATGTAAGGGCAGCGGTCACTGCGATCTTTTTAATAACCTTTTTCATATAAACACCTTTGATTAACCTTTTATTGCTATAACCTTTAATTACTTCACTGCTTCTAAAAGTTTTTCAATATCTTCAACCGTTTCAACTCCGTATACCGGAATATCAGGTGTGGTCTTCTGAACGAACTTGGAAAGTGTCTTGCCGGGTCCGATCTCCACAAATGCATCTATTCCCATATCAGCCATGGCTTTGATGGTATCATCGAAATAAACTGATTTCTGTACCTGCTGCTCCAAAAGGGCAGGAATTGTTTCACTGTCTTCCTTTGTTCTTCCGATACAGTTAAATAGTACAGGAAATGCCATCTCTCCGAAGCTTTCTTCCTTGAATCTCTCAGCCAGAGCATCTCCTGCCGGCTTCATGAGTGATGTATGGAAAGGTCCGCTTACCTTTACAGGAAGGCATCTCTTTGCACCCATTTCCTTAAGAACCTCTGCTGCCATATCAACTGCCTCTGCATCACCTGAAACAGTTATCTGTCCCGGACAGTTGAAATTTGCAGGCTCTGCAACCAGCACTTTTCCGTTTTCATCAACCTTGCCCTCTGCCTCAAGCTGGGCACGTACCTTATCGCAGCCTGCGAAAACAGTATCCTTGTCAAGACCGAGTACTGCGATCATCTTGCATGTTCTTCCCTGAACTGCGGTCTGCATCGCATTTCCCCTGAACTGCACAAGTGGGATAACCTGCTGTTCTGTGAATACGCCTGCCCCGTAGAGTGCGCTGTATTCACCAAGGGAAAGACCTGCAGCACATACAGGTTTTATTCCAAGGTTTTTAAGAACCTTTGTCATACCAACTGCAAATGCCACCATACATGGCTGTGTATATTTTGTCTCATTCAGAGTTTCTTCCGGTCCCTCGAAGCATACCTTCTTAAGATCAAAATCAACTCCGGATACATTATCAAATGTTTCCTTAAATTCCGGATATTTCTCGTAAAGGTCCTGTCCCATTCCTACCTTCTGGGCACCCTGACCTGCATACAAAAATCCTAACTTCATAATCATTCCTCCAAAAAGATGACAGCTTTTCATCTGATAATTATTTGTCATCTTTATACTTATTTGCCAAGTATTTTCATGCCTTCGTTATACATGTCTGCAAGGATATCTGCTACCGGACGGATCTCCTTCAGCTGTCCACATACCTGTCCTGCCATAACTGAGCCTGTCTTCATGTCACCGTCTGTTACGGCGCGGCGGAGTCCGCCGAGTGTTATCTGCTCCAGCTCCTCACGGGATGCTGCCTGAGCTTCAAGCTTCAGATATTCGCGGGCCATCTGGTTCTTTATGATACGTACAGGTGCGTTAAGACTGCGGCCTGTAACTGTTGTGCTGTTATCCTTTGACTTAATAAGTTCCTGCTTATAGTTGTCGTGTACCGGACACTCCTCACTTACGAGAAGGCAGGTTCCTATCTGTACTCCCTGGGCACCAAGACACATAGCTGCTGCGAACTGTCTTCCGTCAGCTATACCACCTGCTGCTATTACAGGTATATCCACGCAGTCAACTATCTGTGGAACCAGAGCCATAGTGGTCATATCACCAACATGTCCACCGCTTTCGCCGCCCTCTGCTATAACAGCATCAGCCCCCTGCTTCTCCACACGACGGGCAAGAGCACTGCTTGCAACTACTGGGATAACGATAGCTTCCATCTCTTTCCACTTTTCCATATATTTTCCGGGTGTTCCCGCACCTGTTGTGATTATCTTAATCTTCTCCTTAACAAGAAGGTCTGCGATATTATCCACATCAGGATTAAGAAGCATCAGGTTGACACCGAAAGGCTTATCTGTAGCCTGTCTTGCATCATAGATCTCCTGCTCTATTCTTGCTGCATCGTAGCCGCCTGAACCGATAAGTCCGAGGCCCCCTGCATTTGATACTGCAGCTGCGAATTTGCCCAGAGCGATATTTGCCATACCACCCTGAATTATGGGATATTTTGTACCAAGTAATTCGTTAATCATTTCCTTCCCTTTCTGTATTCAAAGTGAGTTGAAAAGAACCTGTCTGCCAACTCACAGTACTGCTCTGTCGATGTGTCTGAATTTTTCGTATCTTTCCTTTGCGATATCGTTGCCGGACTTGCCCTTAAACTTTCTTAGTTCTCTTACCAGCATCTCATCGATCTCGTTAAAGACCACACTTGGGCTTCTGTGTGCTCCGCCCAGGGGCTCTCTGATTATTCCATCGATAACGCCATACTCATAAAGATCCTGTGCCGTAAGTTTCATCAGCTTACAGGCTTCATCTGCACGGCCGGAATCCTTCCAGAGTATTGTGGCAAAACCCTCCGGTGAAAGTACCGAGTAGACCGCATTTTCCAGCATATATACTTTGTTGGCCACACCTATTGCAAGGGCACCTCCACTGCTTCCTTCGCCGGTTACTATTGCAATAACAGGAACCTTCAGTGCGCTCATCTCAGCCAGATTGTCGGATATGGCCTGGCTCTGTCCGTGAGCCTCTGCATCCAGTCCCGGATAAGCACCCGGAGTATCGATAAATGTAATGATCGGACGTCCGAACTTCTCAGCCTGCTTCATCATTCGAAGGGCCTTGCGGTAACCTTCCGGTTCGGGCATACCGAAGTTGAATTCCATATTTTCTGTAAGATTTCTGCCCTTTCTGTGACCGAGGACTGTAACAGGCACGCCGTGAAATGTAGCGATACCGCCATATATACTCTTATCCTCCTTATTCAGCAGATCACCTCTCTGAATAAAGAAATCATCAAAAAGTGCATCTATATAGTCATCCACCTTAGGTCTCTTGGCATGTCTTGCAAGAAAGACCTTGTCATGTGGTGACAGATCAGTCAGCTCTTCCAGAGTCTTGTCGTATTCGGCATGCAGATCACTCAGAAGCTCAAGATGCTCCATGCTGTCCTTTAGTGATTCTATCTGTTCCTCAAGAGCTGTAAGCTTGTTATCTATGTCTCTTATCTCTGCCATGACTTTCTCCTTTTCTCATGAAGTCTGAGAATCTGAGCAAGTGTATCCCGAAGCTCAGTTCGCGCAACTATGGCATCCACAAAGCCATGTTCCTCCAGATACTCAGCTCTCTGGAAACCTTCAGGAAGCTTCTGTCCAATAGTCTGCTCTATAACCCTCGGTCCCGCGAAACCTATCAGTGCTCCGGGCTCTGCAAGTGTTATATCTGCAAGTGTTGCAAAGCTTGCGCTTACACCGCCTGTTGTAGGATGTGTAAGAACCGAAACATACAGTCCGCCGTTCTCACTGAATCTCTTTGCAGCTGCAGAGGTCTTAGCCATCTGCATAAGTGAAAGGATTCCCTCCTGCATTCTTGCACCGCCACTGGCAGTAAATATAATGATCGGAAGATCCATCTTCTCAGCAACCTCAAAGGCTGAGGTAATCATCTCTCCTACGGCTATACCCATACTTCCCATAAGGAACTCGCTGGCCATTACAACCACAACGGATTTATAACCTTCTATCTCGCATACGCCTGAGAGCACGCCTTCATCAAGTCCGGTTCTGGACTTAAGACCTGCGATTTTCTCGGCATATTCCGGATAATCGAGAGGATTCCTAAAAGGAATATTATTTTTGATTTTTCTAAATGTACCCGGATCCGCCAGGCTCATCACTCTTCTTCTTGCGGATATCTTGTCATGCTTTTTACAATTAGGGCACACATATAAAGCCTTCTTCATATCTGATAGCAGCATCTGGCTTCCACAGCCCTTGCAGGTATACATTTCCCCTGAGCTGTCTGCCTTTTCAGGCGCGGGAGCTTCTGCTTTTTCAAGAACAGGCTCTTCATTTATATTATTAATCATATCTATTTTTGTTTTATTTTCCTTGATATGATTACCAAACAATTTCATCTGATTTCCTCCATAACTTTTAAGCATATCTGCTTTAAGAAATGTGTAATTAAGTCGTACATCAAAGAAGTCGAACTACGGGCTTATCCCCCTCGTCCGACTTCTGGATTATGCTTTAATAATGTTCTTACTTGTGTGACTCTACGTAATCAACAAGATCCTGAACTGTCTTGATATTAGGAAGATCTTCGTCAGCTATTGCAACTCCAACTGCATCTTCAATAGCCATACCAAGTTCAACAGCATCAAGTGAATCAGCTCCAAGGTCATCTGTGAGAGAAGCCTCAAGAGTTATCTTGTCCTCGTCAACACTAAGTGTCTCAGCAATTACAGCCTTGATTTCATCAAACATTTCTTTTTCTCCTTTTAATAAATAATTCCCTCCAGGGTATTTGTTAAAAAAATTTATCTAAAATTTTTTAACCTTTTTCATTATAGTCCTTTTACCTGTAATGTCAAGAAAAAAAGTGTCAGAGAAAATGTTCCCCTGACACTTTTAGCTTTATTATTTATCTTATTCTTTGTCTTTCCAGTCTTTATCCTTTATCTCAACTCGTCTGACCTTGCCGCTGGAAGTCTTCGGAAGTTCATCCACGAACTCAATGACCTTAGGTCTCTTGTATGAGGCAAGATTATTCTTCAGATACTTCATAGTATCCTTACGGAGCTTATCTGAAGGAGCTGTACCCTTGGTAAGAACTATGGATGCCTTGATGGCCTGTCCTCTTACCAGATCCGGAATACTTGTTACCGCACATTCCAGTACATAAGGTATCTTCATTATCTCATTTTCTATCTCGAAAGGCCCTACTCTGTAACCTGCGGTCTTTATAACATCATCCACACGGCCTATATACCAGAGATAACCATCCTCATCCTTATATGCACTGTCGCAGGTATGATAGAGTCCGTCATAAACTGCCTTATCTGTCTTCTCTTTATCCAGATAATAGCCCATGAACAGTCCGTTAGGCGGTGTGTCTCCCAGTCTTATACATATCTCACCGGGCTCATTTACTCCGGCCTCTCTGTTATCATCAGCCATCAGCACCACATCGTATAAAGGACTGGCCTTGCCCATGGAACCTGACTTCGGAGTCATTCCCTTAAAGTTCGCAACCACAAGTGTGGTCTCTGTCTGACCGAAGCCCTCCATGATACTCAGTCCTGTGTGTTTCTTGAACTTGCTGTATACCTCAGGATTAAGAGCCTCACCGGCTGTGGATACATTTTTCAGGGACGAAAGATCGAACTTGGTCATATCAACATGCACCAGCATTCTGAAAACAGTAGGCGGCGCACAGAAGGATGTGATTCTGTACTTCTGGATCATACTGAGTATGTCCTTTGCAAAGAATTCATCGTAATCATAGGTAAAGACCGGTGCCTCACAGAGCCACTGTCCATAAAGCTTGCCCCAGAGCGCCTTGCCCCAGCCTGTATCGCTTATTGTAAAATGTAATCCTTCGGGATTAACCTGATGCCAGTACTTGGCGGTTATAAAATGTCCCAGAGGATATTTATAGGAATGCATGGCCATCTTCGGATAGGAAGTTGTTCCCGATGTAAAGAACATGAGCATCGGATCATTTCCGCCTGCAGAATTAGCCGTTCTCTTCAGCGTTCCCGAGAAAAATCTAATATCTCTGTTATAGTTTGACCAGCCATCCAGGGAACCGCCAACCAGAATCTTGGTCTTAAGACCATTGTAATTCTTGGTAGCCTTGGTTATCTCATCTGCCACGCTTCCGTCAGCGGTACAGATAACAGCACTGATATGTCCGGCCTTAAGTCTGTATTCAAAATCCTTTCTGGTCAGAAGAAATGAGCATGGTACTGCCACTGCTCCTATCTTATGAAGAGCTATTATAATAAACCAGAACTGATAATGTCTCTTAAGTGAAAGCAGCACACGGTCTCCCTTTCTGATTCCCAGATAATGGAGATAGTTAGCTGTTTTATTTGAATATGTCATCATATCCTTGAAGGTGATACGTCTTTCTTTTCCCTCTCTGGAGATATGAAGCATAGCTGTTTTATCAGGACATTTTCTTGCAAGCTCATCAACTATATCAAAACCAAAATTAAACTGATCATCATCATGAAAATCAATGGCCTTGATGAGCCCCTTGTCATCCACATAGCTCGATATGAATTTTCCCGCTACCCCTTTTTCAGGAGTGAGTGTATATTCTGACATTTATTTTCCTCTGTTAGTAATAATAAAACCTGACATGTAAAGTATTAATGCTTATACAGCACTACGCCAGACGTGGTTTTGAAAACCACGTCTGGCGCTATTATACTTATGAAAAATCTATAAATCAAGTTAAATTTTCATTAATTATCAAAATCATTTATTAAAGATTATCCTATAAATCTATATCCAGTTCCACCGGACAATGATCCGATCCATACACATCCGTATGTATCTTTGCATCCTTTATCTTATCCTTTGCATCATCAGATACAAGGAAATAATCTATACGCCATCCCGCATTTCTCTCTCTGGAATTAAAGCGATAGGACCACCAGGAATATATATCCTCTTTATCAGGATAAAGCTGTCTGAAACTGTCTGTAAAACCTGACTCAAGCAGCTCTGTCATCTTGCCTCTTTCCTCATCCGTGAAGCCGGCATTATGATGATTGGTGGAAGGATTCTTAAGATCGATTTCCTTATGAGCCACATTCAGATCTCCGCATAAGATAACAGGCTTCTCTTTCTTGAGAGCACCAAGATATGCTCTGAAATCATCTTCCCACTTCATGCGGTAATCAAGACGCTTCAGCTCATTCTGTGAATTGGGAACATATACGCACACAAAATAGTAACTGCCCATATCAAGAGTGATAAGACGTCCCTCCTGGTCATGTTCCTCTATTCCCATGCCAAGGATAACATTTTCCGGCTCTTTCTTTGTGAATACAGCCGTTCCGGAATAGCCCTTCTTCTTTGCATAGTTCCAGTACTGATGATAGCCCGGAGTCTCAAGAAGGAGCTGATCCTTCTGCATCTTGCTTTCCTGGATAGCAAGAATATCTGCATCGAAATTATCAAATGCGTCCTTAAAGCCTTTATTAACACAGGCTCTTATTCCATTTACGTTCCATGATATAAATCTCACTCTACTCTTCTCCTTCGTCTTGCCGCAGGCATTTTAGCAACATGTACCATACCGGCTGCGAGCATCAGAAGAAATCCGAAAGGAATCATTGCCGCAGCAAAATCAACCAGGTAATGTATCTTAGTAAGCTTAAGTAATTCACCCACTCCGAACATAACCAGCGGGTTAAAAAGAATACAGATCTTGCTTACCTTTACTCTTTCATTGATAACAAAATATATGAATGATATGGAAGTTCCTGCAAGAGAAAAAACCAGATATGCAAATACCGGAATTGCAAAATAATAGAACAGGCTTTCAACCACATATATGATATCCGCTCCCATCAGCTTTGTATTGAACAGAAGCTTATAAACGATCGCAATCGCAACTAAAACACCCTGAATAAATACAAGTCCGATAACCGAAAGATGCATGCACATATCAAAAAGTCTTGCCATTCTGAGATCATTAATGCTCTTTCTTCTTCTGGAAAGCCTGATAGCCTTTATCATCTCCTTAGCTCCGAGATAATAAAGGGGAACTCCAAAAGCCACAAAAATAATAGACAGTTCAAATCTGATCATTGGCATCTTAGGCCAGTTTGACATGATGAGACCATTCCTGTCATTATCTTTACCATATGCAAAGGAGAGCCACATAGCTGCCATGCAGACAGCGGCCCCCAGCATACCCAAAAGCATATTTCTCATAGCTTTGCCTTTATTTTTCATTACAGACCTGTCCTTACTATGAATTATAACTCCAGCGGAGCGAACAGCTTAACAGCTTCCTCCAGAGTAGTTTCTTCCTGAAGGGTAAATGTGATCAATACGATCAGTCCGTCTCTGTCTACTGCAAACAGAGTCCTTTTTCCAACCTCAGCTTCATCCTTCACATCCAGACATACATAGTCCTGATTAAGGAAGGATACCTTGCTTATGGTGCAGTTTTCATATCTTGAAGCTGCCATCTTGATATATTTCTCACTGTTAAACTCAGGCATGTTATATGCCGTAGGATTAACATATGAGACAATTATATTCGAACCATCCTCTGTATTATATACTATGGCACCATAGGTTGTATCCGCATCATGGGGTGAGCGGTATCCATGCCACAGGTTGTTGATCTCGTCAACTGAGGTACCTGTAACAGTGGCAACTCCGGCAGCATCATAGAATTTCCATTCTTCATTGTCCACCGATATGGCAAACTCGGCAAGGGTATTAAAGTACATGTTATTCTTATACATACCCATTACAGAAGCATCAGTAATGGATGCAGGCATCTCTGCTTCAACTGCATCGGTGATACTTGCATCTGACATGCTTGCTTTAAGTATGGCATCGGTGATACTTGCATCAGCTTCTGAAGAAAGCTCTTTATCTTCAGTCTTATCATCCTTTTTCTCTGTAAAATTAGGCGACGAATATGAAGCCTCCTCTTGTTTTCCACAGGAAATAAGAGAGAGACAAATGACTGCGATAAGGACCGCTGCTATATATCTTTTAGAACGACTTAAAAAAGTTTTCATGAATTATTTCTTCTTTTTACCAAGCTTTGAACTGCTTTCTGTCTTCTCTGTTTCTTCTGCCTCTTCAGCCTCTTCCTCAGCTGCATCAGCACTTTCAACTTCTGCTATAGCCTTTTTATGCATAGGGATACGGCAGTTCTTGTTGTTACCGAACTCAACTATAACTGTATCCTCATCTATACCAATAACAGTTCCGTAGAATCCACTGGTTGTCATTATGCTGTCACCGGGCTTAAGTGACTTCATCATCTCATCCTGCTGCTGATTCTGCTTTTTAGAAGGTCTTACAAAAAGCAGATAAACAAGACCGGCAAATATTACTATATAGGCAATAGTAAAACCGATTCCCATTCCGCCTGCGCCCTGCGCTCCATCAGTACCGGCAGCTGCGGCTAAAACCATAAGATTTGCTATCATAATATTTCTCCTCTTCTTTCTTTTCGTCTTAATTTGACATACGGATTCATCATATATTAAAAACCGTCTTTATGCAATAATTTTTATTCTAAGCATAAACACTTATATCATTCATTCCTTATTTTCTTTCATTCCTTCAAGCTTGCTCTTCTTATAAGCCTTCCACTCATGCCTTTCTATGGCATCTCTTATTTCTTCCATCATGTTATTGTAGAAATAAAGATTATGCATTACAGAAAGTCTCAGTCCAAGCATCTCGTCTCTCTTAAGAAGATGACGGATATAGGCTCTGGAATATCTCTTGCAAACCGGACAGTCGCAGGTGGGATCTATCGGACTATCATCCAATTCGTATTTTTTATTCTTAAGATTAAGCTTACCCTGATTGGTATAAACCTGTCCGTGTCTTCCGTTTCTTGTAGGATATACACAGTCAAAGAAATCCACTCCTCTGTCTACTGCCTCAAGGATATTCTCCGGAGTACCCACTCCCATCAGATATGTAGGTTTCTCAAGGGGAAGGTGAGGAACCGTTACGTCCAGTATGTGATACATTTCCTCATGACTCTCACCTACTGCCAGACCGCCGATGGAGTAACCCGGAAGATCCAGCTCAGAGATTCTCTTTGCATTATCAATTCTTATATCATCATATACTGCGCCCTGATTAATTCCGAAAAGCATCTGTTCTTTATTTATAGTTGTATCAAGGGTGCTGAGTTCCTTCATCCTGTTCACACATCTGAGAAGCCATCTCTCGGTTCTTTCCACAGACCTTATGACATACTCCCTCTCTGCCTTTGCAGGCGGGCATTCGTCAAATGCCATGGCTATGGTTGATGCAAGGGCAGACTGAATATTCATGCTCTCCTCAGGTCCCATGAATATCTTGCGTCCATCTATGTGTGAACTGAAGGTAACGCCCTCTTCTTTTATGTTTCTCAGCTTTGCAAGTGAGAACACCTGAAAGCCTCCCGAATCAGTAAGAATAGGCCGGCCCCAGGTTGTAAACCTCTGGAGCCCGCCCATTTTATAAACTATATCTTCACCGGGACGTACATGCATGTGATAAGTATTACACAGCATGACCTCAGTTTTTATTTGTTCCAGGTCTGCTGCAGAAAGAGCACCCTTGATTGCCGCCGCCGTTGCAACGTTCATAAAAACCGGAGTTTTTATCACGCCATGCGGGGTTACAAAATCAGCTCTTTTTGCAAGCCCGTCTCTTGTTATTAATTTATACATTATCTTTCCTGTTCAAGTGTGGCCTTGAGCGTGGTCTCTTCATAGTTTCCCATGTCATCCGATCTGTACACCTTCAGTTCGACCTCATCACCGACCTCATATTTCTTTAACTGTTTTTTGACGTCCTCACCAGTATATACTTCCTCACCATTTATTTCAACTAATATGTCTCCTTTATGAAGTCCGCATCTCTGAGCAGGTGAATCCGCTGCTATATCAGTGATATAAATTCCTTCAGGGAATCCGTAGATCTGTGAGTATTCCTTGCTTATTGGCTCACCGCCTATTCCGAGATAAGCCTTTCCCTTCTGGGTTCCGGATATAATGTCATTAATGATACTCATTGCGCTGTTAATAGGAATCGAGAAGCCCATTCCTTCTACAGTACTATCTACATATTTAACTGAATTGATACCGATGAGCTTACCGCTGGAATCAATCAGAGCACCACCACTGTTACCGGGATTGATAGCGGCATCTGTCTGGATAAATGTACCATCTGAATCTTCAATAGTTCTGTTTAAAGCACTTATATATCCAACTGTAACTGACTGACCGTAGCCCAGTGCATTTCCTATTGCTATAGCAGGCTCACCAACCTGGAGTGCATCAGAATCTCCAACCTGTGCAATAGATATTGCCTCCTTTGTGGAATCCTTCATATCACTCTTTTTAACTTCTACAACTGCTATATCAGCCTCTTCATCATAGCCCTTAATAGTTGCATTTACCATCTCGCCGTCATTGAAGCCTACATTTATCTCCTCAGCTCCTGCTATAACGTGGCAGTTTGTAGCGATAAACAGCGTATTGTCATCCTGACCGATGATTATTCCTGAGCCCGCACCGGTTACTGCTCTGTCGTAGCTCTGGAAGAAATACTGCACTGACTCCGTAGATGCTGTGGTTATAGAAACTATGGAAGG
>JAFWSY010000175.1 GCA_017519155.1 Eubacterium sp. | reverse complement strand
TACTCTCTCGCTCTCCAGCTCCTCGAAAAGACCGTTCACCGTTATATCATCCTGGAGGATATCACTGAGCTTCTTCTCAGCTTTCTCCGTAATGATAACAGACACATCCTGTCTTATAACATCGGGAATGAATTTGGCACCGTCCACATTTGCTCCAGGTATCGCAAAGTACAGCATGCCCTCTGTAATCTTGCGGGAATCATTTGCGATTCCACTTACCTCTATGTCGGTACTTCCGCAGATTATTTCATAATCCAAATCGTATATTAAGTCTGATAATTTCATTATATGCTCCCTTGTCCGATATTCTACCGCTGCTATCGCAGCACTGAATCGTGCTTTTTGTGTCACCTGCTTCGCAGGCCATGAGACAAACCAGTAAAAAAATCCTGCAAGCAGTCTTTTTTACTGCTTTCTCTCATGTACTGTGAATAGCAACTACATAACAGCAAGAAAGCGAACAGATGTCTGTTCGCTACCTTGAATTAAAAGCTCCAAAAATTACTCATCGTCTCCGAGTATTCTGATCTTCTCTTCGTATAATTCTTCAACTGCTATTGAAAGTGGCTTTGTGCCCTCAGGAAGATTAACCAGCGGTTCATCACCTGCTATTATCTGTCTTGCTCTCTTTGCAGTTGCAAGCACGATTGAGTAACGGCTCTTTACTACCGGATGTTCTCCCGGTTCTACACCTTCGTTAGCTATGTCCATTAAGTCGCTGTATGATGGATGTATCATTTTCTTTCCTCCTAATTTGTATATGCTTCCAGTTCCTTCTTGATATCAATCAGAAACTGGGTATTGTTTTCTTTTTTACAGGCTTCACTTACTACTATGGAATTAACCGCATCCACACAGGTATCAAGATCATCATTGATAACTATGTATTCATATGCTTCCATAGACTCGGCTTCCTCGGCTGCTCTTGAGATTCTCTTCTGAATCACTTCCTCAGTCTCAGTGCCTCTTCCCGCAAGTCTCTCATGAAGTGTCTCAATATCCTTAGTGGAAATAAATATAAGTATAGCATTCGGATACTGTGATTTTATATTCATGGCTCCCTGAACCTCTATCTCAAGGATTACATTTTTACCATTTGCTATTTCATCCTCAACGAACTTTCTGGGTGTGCCATAATAATTATCTACATACTGTGCCCATTCGATCAGACCATTATAGTCAATGAGCGATTTGAATTCATCAACGGTTTTGAAATAATATTCTCTTCCGTCTACCTCACCCTCTCTGGGAGCTCTGGTAGTTGCCGAAATGGACAGACTGTAATTATACTTCTCCAGAAGCTTTTTGACAACTGTTCCTTTTCCGGTACCGGAAAAACCTGATATTACGATAAGTCGTCCTTTTGCCATGCTTTGACTCCTTTTCTTATTTTTTAACTATTCACAGTAACTCAAAATCTATTCGGGACGTCCGCACTTCGTGCTCTACTGTCTGCTTCGCAGACACCTCCCTCATAGATTTTTAGTTCCTGCTTCGCAGCTTACATGAGATAAAACATCGAAAAAATCCTGCAAGCAGTCTTTTTTCACTGTTTTCTCTCATTTGCTGTGAATAGTAACTTATTATTCTATGTTTTGAACCTGTTCCCTAACCTTCTCGATACAGGTCTTCATATCTATTCCTATATCGGTAACTGCCAGTGTGTCTGACTTGGAAAGAGTCGTGTTGGCTTCTCTGTTCATCTCCTGGACTATGAAGTCAAGTCTTCTTCCAATGGAGCTGTTCTTCTCCTGAGCCTTGTCACTATCAGCGCCCTCTTCATTCTCCGCAAGCATCTCACGGACAGCTGCTATATGACTGTGCAGTCTTACAAGCTCCTCATCTACAGCAACCTTGTCTGAATAAATGGTAACCTCCTGAACGATACGGGAATCATCTATATCAGTTGCTTCAAGAAGCTTCTCTACCTTCTCGGTAAGCTTAGTTCTGAACTCCTCGATCATCTTCGGAGCCAGCTCATCCACCTGACAGGTCAGGCTCTCAAGCTCAGCCATCTTATCAACGATATCTGCAGAAAGTCTTGCGCCCTCATTCATGCGGGACTCCATAAACTGTTTTCCTGCTTCATCAAATACTTTTTCGATTATCTCGTATTCTTCATCCTCTACAAAATAATCCTCTTCAACTGTCAGTACATCAGGAAATCTTGCCACAACTGTAGGCTTGTATTCCTCTTCAAGTCCGAAATCCTTTTCGATGGTCTTGAAATGATCCATGTACTGCTGAAGCACCTCTTTGTCATACTTTACCATATAACCTGAGGACTTAAGATTATTGTAGGTTACAAATATATCTATCTTTCCTCTTTCAGCATAGAGCTTAATCCTTTTTCTGAGTTCAGGCTCAAATCTGCTGATGATTCTCGGAAGCTTTATACTTACATCACAATATCTGTGATTAACTGATTTGATCTCAATAATGATGCGTCTGTTTTCGTCAGAGTATTCACTTCTGCCAAAACCCGTCATGCTATAAACCATATCTATTTTACCTCATCTGTTTATGCTATACTAAAGCAACATATTCTTAAACATAATCCATAGTATTATATATTAAATCGCTTCATATTTCAAGAGTCGCCCTATACCACCTCAAATGGTATAATTAATGTACATTTGGGGGAAAGTATTATGTCGGTTAAAAAAAATCAAAAAAAATCTATACAGATATCAAATTTACTGATCAGTCTGCTCATAGGACTTATCATTAATTTTATTGGAATATTTATATGTAAATGGTTAAATCTTCCTATGCTGGGAGATTCTGTTGGCACAATTATGGTATCGGTTTATTTCGGTCCTGCAGCCGGAATGGTGGTTGCATCCATTACAGCCCTTATCACCTGTCTCTTAAAAATAGTTCCCTGTTATGCAACCATAGCAGGTGTATCTGTTGGTCTGATAGCAGGTCTATTGTTATCCAAGAAAACAAATCATGATATGTTTAATATGGTTACTGTGGCCATGCTCTCGGCATTTGTATCCACAATTATATGTGTGATACTGGACATGTCTTATTTTTCATTCTGGGTTGGAAACTACTGGGGTTCCTCACTTCAGAGCATGCTTCTCACCTACATAAATAATGACGTCGCGATTATATTCATGGCGGAGCTGTTTGTTTACATACCGGACAGAGTTATCTCTGTTCTTCTGGCATTTCTGCTTTTAAAACTCTTTAGAAAGATTTATCAAAGTAATAGTGAAAAAAAAAGACAGAAAGCAGCCTCAGTTACTGCTGCTATTCTTGTACTGTGCATTACACTGTCTCTGGGAAATGCAGTCTATGCTCAGGATTCTTCCGAATCCTCCGGTGGCTATACGGACTTTGAATTCAAAACCTACGGCAATGATTCCGGTCTTCTTTCCAGTCAGATAAATGCAGTTATCCAGTCAAGTGACGGGTATATCTGGGTAGGCTCCTATTCCGGTCTTTACAGATATGACGGTATCAATTTCGAGAATGCCTATATAGATGACAAGATAAGAAATGTAATGTCTCTCTTTGAAGATTCCAAGGGCAGGATGTGGATTGGAACCAACGACAGCGGTGCCTTCTGTTTTGATCCCGAAACCGGTGAATGCGTAAGATACTATAAGGATGAAGGTCTGGATTCAGGTTCCATAAGAGGCATATGCGAGGATACAAACGGAAATATATATCTCGGTTCCATGCTCTCTCTTGCCAAAATATCACCTGACGGAAAGATAAAAATTTTTGAAGATGAAAATCTGAACTATTCAAGATACCTGGCTGCCATGGATAATGGATGCATAGCAGGAGTTACCGCTTCAGGTGTTCTGTTTATCATCAAAGATGAAAAGGTTATCGATATGATCGATCCATCAGAAACAGATACCGAGTTTAAGGAAGTAGAATGCCATGGTGACGAGATAATCGTAGGCAGCAGGTCTGATATAGTAACCGTTTATAAACTGGAGAATGATAAGCTGCAGGTAGAGAGCGCATTTTCCATCGCTCCTCTCGAATACGTAAACGACCTTCTGTACAACCCGTATTATAAGGGATACTTTATAAGCTGCAAAAACGGTATATGCTTCTGTGAGGAAAAAAGCAAGAAGCTCGGAGCTATTGAAAAGGATGTATTCAAGGGTGAGATAAATGCGGCGGCAGTTGATAATCAGGGCAATATCTGGTTTGCTTCAAATAAGGACGGAATCATCAAGTATTCCCATACTCCTTTTGAAAATATAATCAGAAAAGCAGGACTAATCGGTGTGGTCACCAATTCCATACTTATAGATGGTGACGATATCTATATAGGAACCGATAACGGTCTTCAGATAATCAACAAAAAGACCAATGCATATATTGAAAATAACTGCAGCAAATATCTGAATGGTGTGAGAATCAGAAATCTTTTTAAGGATTCCAAGGGCAACATCTGGATAAGCACCTACGGAGATGATGAGCTGATCAAGCTTTCGCCTGACGGAAAAATGCTGACCTTCACCAGCGAAAAGGACGGACTGAAGGGTAAAAGCGTAAGGCAGGCCATAGAGCTCAGCGATGGACGTATACTTGTTTCATGTTCCGACGGGCTTACATATATCAAGGATGACAAAGTTGATGCCACCATCGGATATGAAGACGGGCTGAAGATAACCACCATCCTTTCCATGGTTGAAAAGGAAGACGGAACCATAATGGCTGCTTCAGACGGTGATGGTATCTATCTCATAAAGGATGATAAGATAGTCGGACATATCGGCGATAATGAAGGACTTGAAACAGCAGTAGTCATGCGAATAGTAAAGGGAAGCCAGGGCTATTTCTATGTTACCAGCAACTCCATTTACTATGATGACGGGAACAAACTCAAGAATCTTGACGCATTCTATTCAGACAATTACGACATAATTATAAATGACGGAAAATGCTGGATACCATCCAGTGCCGGACTTTTTGTAGGCACCGAACAGAGCCTTATAGAAAATGATGACTTATCCTTTACCTTGCTGGATTCCAGCTGGGGACTTACAACCATCTTCAATGCAAATTCCTGGAATGTCCTGGATGGAGATAATCTCTATCTCTGCTGTCTGGATGGTGTAAGAAGGATATCCGTAGATGATACCGAAGAGCTGAATCCCGATTTTCAGATGCACCTTAAGTACATCTCTACTAAGGTGGGTGAG
>JAFWSY010000013.1 GCA_017519155.1 Eubacterium sp. | reverse complement strand
GTATATCAGTATGAGGTAAATATAAGAAATAAGTCAAAAGAAGATATAAAGGACTGGGAAGTCAGACTAAGTGACTTTGACGGTTCTGAGATGAAAGATGGATGGAATGCTGAGTATAATCAGAAAGGAAAGCTTCTTACATGTACTTCTATGGATTATAACAATACTATTCCTGCAGGTCAGTCCACAAGCTTCGGTTTCCAGGCTGCATTTAAAGATGAGGGAAAGGGTAAATCCAAGAAAACTGCTGAACTCTATATAGACGGTAAGCTTTATGAAAAGGAAAAAGAAGAAGTGACTACACAATCAGCCGAGGAAAAAGAAAAGTCTAAAAAAGAGAAGAAGGCTCCTGAGAAGGGGACTCCGTTAGAAAATCACGGAGCACTTCAGATAAATGGAACGGATATAGTTGATAAGAACGGAGACAAATACCAGTTATGCGGTATAAGTACCCATGGACTGGCATGGTTTCCTCAATATGTAAATAAGGATGCATTTAAAACCTTAAGAGATGACTGGGGAGCAAACCTTATAAGACTGGCTATGTACACCGGCGAATCAGGCGGCTACTGCTCAGACGGAGACAAGGATAAGCTTAAAGGACTTGTGGAAACCGGCGTAGATGCAGCAACAGAGCTGGGAATGTATGTAATAATCGACTGGCATATTCTCAGTGATAATAATCCTGTTATTAACGAGGATGAAGCCATAGCTTTCTTTGATGAAATGTCAGCTAAGTACAGCAACTATGATAACGTGCTTTATGAGATATGTAACGAACCAAACGGCGGAACCTCCTGGTCGGATATCAAGGGTTATGCCGAGAAGGTTATACCTGTAATAAGGGCAAATGATAAGGATGCTATAATAATCGTTGGTACACCTACCTGGTCACAGGATGTGGACATGGCGGCAGAGGATCCTATAAAGGACTTTGATAATATCGCCTATACAGTACATTTTTATGCGGCTACTCATAAGGATAATATTAGATCAAAGGTTAAAACGGCTCATGACAAGGGGCTTGCGGTATTCATTTCCGAATTCAGCATATGTGATGCTTCAGGTAACGGAGCAGTTGATTATGATTCGGCAGAAGAATGGATGAAACTTATTAATGATTATAATCTGTCATACGCCGGCTGGAACTTGTCAAATAAGGCAGAAACCTCGGCGCTTATAGATCCGTCTTCAGATAAAACTTCCGGCTGGGAAGATGATGATCTTTCAGAAACCGGAATATGGCTGAAAAAGACTATAAATAGTAATTAATTGTTGAAATAAAACAAGAATTTGTGTTATAGTAAAGGTTGGTAATAATATGAGAGTAATATCGGGTTCACGAAGGAGCCTCCCTCTTAAGACACTGGAAGGAGATGCTACCAGACCTACTGCAGACAAGTATAAGGAAACTTTGTTTAACTGCATCCAGATGGATGTGCCGGGATCAGTATTTATGGATCTTTTTTCGGGAAGTGGTTCCATAGCTATAGAAGCGCTGTCAAGAGGAGCAAAGAGAGCTATACTGGTGGAAAACAGTAATGATGCCCTGAAGATTATCAGACATAATATACATTTTACTAAGTTTGAAGATGAATCAGAGATAGTGAGAGCCGATGTCATAAGCTATCTGAGAAGACTGGACAGGATAGATGCAGATATAATCTTCATAGATCCGCCTTATGGTAAAGGTCTTGAAAAAGAAGCAATAGAGATTCTCGATACCAAAAGCTTTAAGAATGATGATATTATTATTATTGTAGAAGCAAAACTTGATGAAGATATGAGTTTTGTTGAAGATACAGGATTTGTTATCTATAAGACAAAGAATTATAAAACTAACAAACATGTGTTTTTGACCTTGAAATAATCATTCTCAGAAGAGCTAATATAAGTAATTGATAGGAGAAAACATGAACACAGTTGTATATCCCGGAAGCTTTGACCCGGTGACTCTGGGACACATGGATATAATAAAGCGTTCGTCCTGTATTTTTGATAGAGTAGTAGTGTGCGTGCTGAATAACGCTGTTAAAAAAACTCCGTTGTTTTCTCGCAGTGAACGTGTTAATATGTTAAAGGATGTTGTCAAAAGATTTGATAACGTCTATGTTGAAGAGTATAGTGGTCTTCTGGTGGATTTTGCTAAAGAGAATGACATCCGTATAATTGTCAGAGGACTGAGGGAGTTAACAGATTTCGGCAGTGAGCTTCAGATGGCTCAGGGAAATCATATGGTGTCTCCTGATATAGAAACTATTTTTATGGCTACAGATCCCAGCCTTTCATTTATAAGTTCCAGTATGGTAAGGGAGTTTGCAAGCTATGGAAGATCCGTAAAGGGCTTTGTTCCTGATGAGATACTTCCGTTAATAGAGTCGAAGGTAAAGATTAATCAGTAGGAGGATTTTAAAATGGGTAAGAAGGGCGTAGAAGAAATGATCGATGAGATCGAGGTGTTTGTAGAGAATTGTAAGTATCAGCCTCTATCATCAAATAAGATCATTGTTCCCAAGGATGAACTGGATCGCATGCTTAATGAACTTAAGCTTAAGCTTCCAAGTGAGATCGAGAGATGCAAGAAGATAATGCGTAATAAGGAGGCTATACTTGCTTCAGCAAGAACTCGTTCTGATGCCATTATATCCGAATCTGTTAATGAAGCTAATAGACTTGTTGATTCACATCATATCACAGAGCTTGCAAATGCAAGAGCTAATGAGATAATTGAGTCAGCAAGAGAAGAAGCAGCTCAGATAGTTGGAGATGCTAATGCAGAAGCAACTGAAGTACGTATGGGAGCTATGCTTTATACAAAGGATAAGATCAAGGATATCCGTGATTTCCTTAAGGCTACACTGGAAGCTGAGAATGAGAACTATAAGAACCTTCTCGATAGCCTTGAGAATGGTGCTTACACCATGGAAACAAACCTCAATGAGGTTGAGGCAAGCCTTGCCCTTATTAACAGTGATCCTCAGAGCGTTATCCATCAGAAGTCAGACAGCTTTGATGATTTAGATGATTATGAGGAGAGTATTCCTTCATCTAAGCCAATGGCAGCAGCTGATGATGATTACGACGACGATGATGATGACGAGTATGACGACGATGATGATTACGATGACGATGATGACGATTTTCTCGACGACTAAATAGATATAAAGTTTTATCAAAAAGATGACACTTTGAACTTTTGTTCAAAGTGTCATCTTTTTTTGTTTATATGGTGACATTTGAACTTTTGTTCAAAGTGTCACATTTTTGTATGAATCTATATAGTTTTTACCTGACAGGTTTTTTCACTTCGGAGACGGATGTTTGTATTATCGTAGAGCATCTGGTTATAAAGATCTGTTGCCAGTCTGTCCAGCTGCCACATCCTTTGTCCGAGATCAGTATCAGGTTTATATTCTGACTTTTTATTGATTACTGTAAGCTGTGACTTGTCGGAAATGGTTTTCAAAGCTGAAGAATACTTCTTGTTTAATCCGAGAAGATTAATATAATCACTGAAGCCTTTATTATAGGCTGCTTCCCTGTCGTCATTAGTTATACCGAGAACCATATGTAGAAGAACTCTGCTGACGCGGGTCATGGTCAGATTCTTGGTTTTAAGATAATCTGTTATCTCAACATATTTTGCAGGAAGAGGCATCTTCCTGAGTCTGTTGAGAAGCTCCGGTGTCATATCCAGTGTCTGATCCAGACAGGAAATGGATGGATCCAGATTTCTGTCATATATTAGTCTTGAAGCTATAAAAGGAGTAAGCCACTCTGCATCGGGAAGTGGTTTTTTGACATACTCGCTGTATGCATTGAAGCTTCCCTTTGGCAGACAGGAGGTAACATCCTGTTTGTTATGGATGGCTTTTCTTATTGCCGTGGCACTGGAATAGTAACCGGAAAGAGAAGAGTTGGTATATCCGTCATCGGTTCTTTTAACTATAACAGGTTTTATATTGGACTTGTATTTCTTTAATGCAGTTATATAAGAAATAGCAAGGATATTATTAGGCTTTGCAATAATTGGTTCAACTCCTGATCCAAGTATTTTTGAGATAGCCTTTTCGCTGGCGGTAGGATAGCTTAGACCCTTTGTCAGATAATTATTCAGCATAATAGTATACTCAGAAGGCTCATATGCCAGTATATCCGATACCTTGTCAAATATATCCATTCTGTCATCTTCTGCACCGAAGAGAAGACCGTCTATACAGCCCAGTCTGTCAAGTATATTAACGGCACCTACAGCAAAGTCCCTTGCACTTCCTGTAGCATAAATAACAGGCAGCTCAAAAACCATGCTTATTCCGCTGGATAGAGCGGCTTCGGCACGGGTATATTTGTCTGCCATGGCCGGAACTCCGCGCTGAACAAAATTACCGCTCATAAGAGCGATTATATTGTCTGCACCAAGTACTGCGCTGGCATAATCAACAAGGTACTGATGACCGTTATGAAATGGATTGTACTCTGCAATTATAGCTATATTTGACATATCGTAAGCGTCCTTTCTGCGCACACTTTTATAATAGCATTTTTTTGTTTATTATGCTATACTCTTTTTGTTCGTCAGGACTATATTTTTGTGATTAAATTTTAAATTTTTTACGGTTCTGTTAGGGGCAGACCGGACGAATGAAAGGAGCTAAAATGGCAAACGAAGAAAAATTAAAGGCACTGGATGCCGCGCTTGCTCAGATAGAGAAGCAGTTTGGAAAAGGATCAGTAATGAAGCTTGGTGATAATGCCAAGAATATGAATATAGAAGCAGTACCAACCGGTTCGCTGAGTCTTGACATAGCATTGGGAATCGGTGGAATGCCAAGAGGACGTATCATTGAGATATACGGACCTGAATCAAGTGGTAAGACTACAGTTGCACTTCATGTTGTAGCTGAGGTTCAGAAGCAGGGCGGTATAGCAGGCTTTATAGATGCAGAGCATGCCCTTGATCCTGTATATGCAAAGAACATCGGGGTTGATATAGATAATCTCTATATATCTCAGCCGGACAGCGGAGAGCAGGCTCTCGAAATAACAGAGACCATGGTTCGTTCCGGCGCTATAGATGTTCTTATTATCGACTCTGTTGCAGCTCTTGTTCCTAAGGCTGAAATAGATGGTGAAATGGGTGACAGCCATGTGGGTCTTCATGCAAGACTTATGTCCCAGGCATTAAGAAAGCTTACAGCTGTTATCAGTAAGACTAATTGTGTGGTTATATTTATCAACCAGCTTCGTGAAAAGGTTGGTGTTATGTTCGGTAATCCTGAGACTACTACCGGTGGACGTGCACTTAAGTTCTATTCTTCTGTAAGAATGGAAGTAAGACGTGTTGAGACCATCAAGACAGGTGGAGAAGGTGTAGGAAACAGAACAAGAGTTAAGATAGTTAAGAACAAGGTTTCACCACCATTCAAGGAAGCTGAGTTCGATATCATGTTTGGTCAGGGTATATCCAGAGAAGGAGATATCCTTGATCTTGCTGCAAAATGTGATGTAGTGGTTAAGTCCGGTGCATGGTATGCATATCTGGGTGAAAAGATTGGTCAGGGACGTGAGAATGCAAAGCAGTATCTGAGAGAGAATCCTGATGTTATGAAGGAAATCGAAGAGAAGGTAAGAGAGATATATCTTGCTGATAAGGATGCTGAAAAAGCAGACAGCGATTCCACGTCTTCAGATGCAGAATAAGATCTTTGCCGGGTGAGCTATGAGACTTTTGAATATTAAGAAAAAGAACAAAGCATATTCGGTATACGAGGATAGAGAGTATTTAGGACTTATTTATAAAAGTGATTTTGATAAAGCAGGTCTTGATATTAATAATGCAGAGGGTGAAACAGAGGTAGATGATGACTGTATCGAAAAAATCAGAGATATTGTCAGTTACCGCGCGTATGATAAAGGAGTCACACTCTTAACAGAGGCAGAGAGATGTGCAGAGGATATCAGACTGAAGCTTAAGATGAAAAGCTTTCCTGATTATGCTATAGAAGAAGCAATCAATCTGTTATATGAATATAATTATCTTAATGATGAGAGATTTGCCGAGGCATTTGTCAGAACCTATATGGATCAGAAGAGTAAGTCCATGATCATCAAAGAACTGGGTATGAGGCGCGTAAATGTGCCCTCTGTCACAGAGATAATCGACCGGGTTTATGATGAAGAGGATATGACGGAAGATAAGGCAATAGACCGTCTTATGAAAAGGTTTGAAGGCCAGGATATGTCAGATGACAAGACGAGAAGGAGGGCGGCAGCTCTTCTTATCAGACATGGCTTCTCCTTTGAACAGATTAACAATCGCTTGACATAATATATACGAAAGTATATTATAGATTGGTATACGTTTTTTATACAATTTAATATAGAAGGAGGTACTCCTGTGTCAACTCTTGTATGGGTAATCATCGTGGTAGCCGCCTTTGTTGTAGCCGCTGTAGTAGGATTTCTGCTTGGTAATACATACAGAAAGAATATTGCAGAAGCCAAAATCGGTAAGGCTGAAGACAAAGCTAAGGATATAATAGATGATGCATTGAAGACAGCTGAATCAAAGAAAAGGGACATACTTCTTACAGCAAAAGAGGACGCTCTTAAGACTAAGAACGAAATCGAGAAGGAAGTAAAGGACCGTAGAGCAGAGATTCAGCACATGGAGAAGAGAGTTCTTCAGAGGGAAGAGAATCTTGACAAGAAGAGTGATACACTTGAGAGAAGGGAGCAGTCCCTTACTGCCAAGGAAGCGAATCTCGCCAAGAAAACAGCTGAAGTAGAAGAGCTTTCTGAAAAGAGACAACAGGAACTGGAGAGAATATCCGGTCTTACCTCTGAACAAGCTAAGGAATATTTATTAAAAACCGTTGAAGATGATGTAAAACATGAAACAGCAATTATGATTAAGGAGCTGGAATCCAGAGCCAAGGAGGAAGCTGATAAAAAAGCTAAGGAAATTGTTGTGGGTGCAATACAGAAGTGTGCAGCTGATGTAGTATCCGAATCAACAGTGTCTCTGGTACAGTTACCGAGTGATGAGATGAAGGGACGTATCATAGGTCGTGAAGGACGTAATATACGTACTCTTGAAACACTTACAGGTGTTGATCTTATCATTGATGATACGCCGGAAGCAGTTGTACTTTCCAGCTTTGATGCTGTGAGGAGAGAGGTTGCCCGCGTCGCACTTGAGAAGCTTATCGTCGATGGCCGTATACATCCTGCCAGAATCGAAGAGATGGTAGAGAAGGCTAAGAAGGAAGTTGATACCAAGATGCGTGAAGAGGGTGAAGCTGCTGCCTTAGAGGCAGGTGTTCACGGACTTCATCCGGAGCTTATAAAGCTTCTTGGACGTATGAAGTTCAGAACAAGCTATGGTCAGAATGCTCTTAAGCATTCACTTGAAGTTGCTCATCTGAGTGGGCTTATGGCCGGTGAACTTGGAGAAGATGTTAAGCTTGCTAAAAGAGCTGGACTTCTTCATGATATCGGTAAATCAATTGATCATGAGATGGAAGGTTCACACGTATCTATAGGTGTTGACCTTTGTAGAAAATACAAAGAAAATAATGTTGTTATCAATACGGTTGCTTCACATCATGGAGACTGTGAGGCTGAATCACTTATAGCATGTATAGTTCAGGCTGCTGATGCTATATCCGCAGCTCGTCCGGGTGCTAGAAGAGAAACTCTCGATACATATACTACAAGACTTACAAAGCTTGAAGATATTGCTAACGATTTCGAGGGTGTAGATAAATCCTTTGCTATTCAGGCAGGTAGAGAGATCAGGGTAGCTGTTGTTCCTGAGAAAATCAGTGACGCAGATATGGTACTTCTGGCCAGAAATATTTCAAAGCAGATTGAAGATGAATTGGAATATCCTGGACAGATCAAGGTTAGCCTTATCCGCGAATCCAGAGTAACTGATTATGCTAAGTAGTTAATGAAAGAACCCCTTGTTCTCTTATGAGAACAGGGGGTATTTTAGTTAGAACGGGGAGAAACCTATGAAATTAATAAACAGAGAATTAAAATATAAGGCTCACAGGGTAAAGGTGTATGAGGATACTATACTGTCACCTGAGGGGGAAGAGTTTCATTATGACTATGTTGAAAACAGAAATGGTTCAGGTGTTCTTCTTGTAGATGAAGATGGTAAGCTGATATTTGTAAAACAGTATAGGAACATGCTGGATGATTATGATATAGAAATTCCTGCAGGCTGTGTTGAGCCTGGTGATTTTCAGGGTGATAAGCCCTTTGATGAAAAAAAGAGGGAAAGCTTTGAAACCTCTGATTCTCCTTTTTTTAAATGCGCTGTAAGGGAGGCGGAAGAAGAGACTGGTTATATTCCCGATAAGCTTACATTTATTAATTATATTATTGCTGCAGTTGGCCTGTTCAGTGAGAGGACAGCGGTATATATAGGGACAGACCTGAAAAAGGGAAATATACATAGAGACCATGATGAATTTATCGACATTATCAGGCTCACTCCCGAGGAAGCTCTTCAGTATATTCATGAAGGAAAAATAAACGACAGCAAAACCATAATAGCGATTTTAGCCTATCAAAATAGAAATTACACAACTGTTACAAATTAATTAACACATATTATGTTAAAATGGTAACCGATTTGTAAAAAATTTAAAAAATATTTTTATACAACATGTAGTGATGCTTCTCGTTATGTCACCCTTTATTTTGCGCAAATGCCCTATTTTAGTGGCTTCGCGACTGGTTGCGCAGAAAAATTATGGTTGATTTTATGTTAATTTATTACTATACTAATATCACTATCGCTTTGTAACATTAGGCGTAAAATATGACAAAAATGTGTTGTGGTGGGTATAGTATAAGTGAAGCAGGAAATTGATAACTACATAGATTATTTGACCACGGTCAAGAAAAGCAGTTTAAATACTGTTCAGTCATACAGACGTGATTTGATGAAAATGTGCCATTTCCTTGAGGAGAGTGGAGTATCAAATCCCAAAGAGGTCACTCAGACTTCTCTCAGATCTTACGTGCTTTATATGGAAAGTGAAAAGATGAGCTCTGCAACAGTTTCAAGAAGTGTTGCAAGTATAAGATCATTTTTTATATATCTTTTCGAAAATAAGATCATAGATAATAATCCTACAGAGGGAATAAAGCCTCCAAAGGTAGAGAAGAAGATTCCTGAGACGCTTACGATAGAAGAGGTTAGCCTTCTGCTTGACCAGCCTTCCGGAGATACACCTAAGGAAGTAAGAGACAAGGCGATGCTTGAACTTCTGTATGCAACAGGACTCAGGGTAAGTGAGTTGATATCACTCAGGATGTCTGATCTGAATCTGTCACTCAGTTATATAGAGTGTCATGACAGAACAAAGAGCAGGATCATTCCGATCGAAAATGCTGCCAAGTATGCACTTACCAGATATCTGACTGAAGTAAGGCCGAGTATGTGTGCGGATTCGGAATTCCTTTTTACAAATGTTAAGGGTGATGAGATGTCACGCCAGGGATTCTGGAAGCTGCTTAAGGCATATGCAAAGAAGGCGGGAATTAATAAGGATATTACACCACATATGATAAGGCATTCATTTGCTACTCATATGGTTTCCAATGGTGCTGATCTGGCAAGTCTGCAGGAAATGCTTGGACATTCCGATATATCTACTACTCAGGTTTATCTGAGAGGTAAATCAAGCAGACTTAAGGAAGTATATGATAAGGCTCATCCTAGAGCATAAGTAGAAAGATTAAAGACCCGGTGTATATCGGGTCTTTTTTGTGGAAAGGAAAGCTATGGCAGGATCTACATTTGGTAATATATTTAAGATAACAACCTGGGGAGAATCTCACGGTGAAGGGATAGGAGTGGTCATCGACGGATGTCCTGCGGGACTTGAAATCGATGCGGACTACATACAGTCTTTCCTGGACAGACGTAAGCCCGGTCAGTCGAATTTTACTACCTCGAGAAATGAAGCTGATTCGGTAAGCATCATGTCAGGGGTTTTTGAGGGAAAGACACTGGGTACACCTATTTCTCTTATGATAAAAAATACATCACAGATATCTAAGGATTATTCAAATATAGCTGACGTATACAGACCGGGACATGCTGATTACGGTTTTGATGTAAAGTACGGCTTCAGGGATTATCGTGGTGGCGGAAGAAGCTCCGGAAGAGAAACTGCCGGAAGGGTTGCTGCAGGTGCAGTGGCAATGAAACTTCTTAAGTCTTTCGGTATCGACATATATGCCTATGTCAGCAGAATAGGTGAGATAGCTATCGATAAGAACGCATTTGACAGAAACGAGATATCTAAAAATCCGTTATGCATGCCTGACAGGGCTGCATATGAAAAGGCAGCTGATTATATGAAGGAGCTGATAGAAGCGAAGGACTCCAGCGGCGCTCTGGTAGAATGCGTCATATCAGGAGTTCCTGCAGGAATCGGCGAACCTGTATTTGATAAGTTGGATGCAAGGCTGTCTTATGCTATAATGTCTATAGGTGCTGTAAAAGGCGTTGAAATAGGCGATGGCTTCGAGGTTGTGAGAAGCAGAGGTTCAGATAATAATGACAGCTTCTGTATAAAGGATGGAAAGGTTAGCAAGGAAACAAATCATAGCGGAGGCATCCTTGGTGGTATATCAGATGGTTCTGATATAATACTGAGAGCCGCATTTAAGCCTACACCGTCCATATATCAGAAACAGAAAACTGTTAACAGCAAGGGTGAAGAGGTTGAGATAGAGATCAAAGGAAGACACGATCCTATCGTTGCACCGAGAGCTGTAGTAGTAGTTGAGGCTATGGCAGCACTTACTATAGCGGATATGATGCTTGTTAACAGAGCTTCAAAAGTATAAAAACATGATATTTTAACTAGTGCTTGACATAAAAGGGTACTTAGTCTAAAATACACATGTTCAAATGACCGTCACTGAGTTTCGGGAGCACTCCGACCTTTACGCGGTGACCGGCGTATATAATATTTAGGAGGTAGTAACAATGATTACTAAAGAACAGAAGGCTGAAATTACAGCAAAGTATGGTACAAGCGCAACAGACACAGGTTCACCTGAGGTACAGATCGCACTTCTTACAGCAAGAATCAATGATCTGAATGAGCACTTCAAGGTACATCCAAATGACTATCATTCAAGAAGAGGACTTCTTAAGATGGTAGGTCAGAGAAGAAACCTTCTTGCTTACCTTAAGAGCAAGGATATCGAGCGCTACAGAGCAATCGTTCAGAAGCTTGGACTTAGAAAGTAATAATTTAAAGTTAATCAGAAAGATGACAATTTTTCATCAGGTGAAAAATTGTCATCTTTTTTTGCTTTTGTGATATAGATTTAAAGAATGTGATATATCTTCTTATTTCATTCTTATATAATTATGCAATTAATATTTATATTCATACTTGTTATAAAACCGTATGAATGATAAAATATAAAATGTTGTTAAAAGTATTTTGTTTTACGAAAGGTGGTTTATTATGATTAAGAAACTAAATGCAAAAGCTTACTTAGTTACATTATTTTTTGCACTGGCTATAATCCTGGGATTTTCAACGAATTCCTATGCAATCAGCCAGGCCGATGCTGAAAAGTCTCCAGAGATTAAGGTGAACGAGATTAAGACAGATAAGCTTGACGGCAGTAAGGACTCTGTTAAATGGTATAAGGTGAAAATTACCGAGCCTGGATATTTCAGACTTACATTAGGACCAAATTCAGATGCTGATTCTGATTCTATAAGCTGGGGCTGGAATGTCTCTCTATATAAAAAGGGTGATCTGACTGCTGATATTGACAGCTTAACTCATGTTACAACTAAAGAAGCTACTATGTGGTTTGCTTATCATCCGGATACATACTATATAAAGATTGAGCCTAATGCTAATTACGTTACTAGTATGATACCAACAGCTGCTTTTGATCTGAAGATTGAATTTAATAAGTCATCTGTCTGGGAACAGGAAGATAATAATAAAAATATTGTAGCTAACCCTATAACTGTAAATACTACATATACAGGAATTACTAATGTTGATGATGATATTGACTGGTATAAGTTTACAGTTACCGAGGGCGGACTTACAACAATATATCTGGGACCTGACCTTAACTTAGCTGATATGGAGAAGCTTAAATGGGGATGGAACATGTCCATTTACACTACTGATCTTAAGACAGAAGTATGCAAGCTTGAAAGGGTTACAACAGCCACTACTTCCAAGGAAAAAGTTAAGCTTAAAGCAGGAACGTACTATGTTAAGATTGGACCTAATAGCAATGGATACTTCTCTCCTGACAAACAGATATATAACTTCTCAGTAAACTTTGAAGGTTATTCAACAGCTATACAGAAGACTACAGTTCCCGGAGTTAAGGTAAAGGCCGGAAAGAAGAAGGTTACTGTAAAGTGGAAGAAGATAAGCTATGCTTCAGGTTATGAGATTTATCGTTCAACAAAGCCCAATAAGGGCTTCAAGAAGGTTAAGTCACTTTCTGCTAAGAAGACAAAGTTTGTGGATAAAAAGGTTAAATCAAAGAAGAAGTATTATTATAAGGTTAAGGCTTATGTAAAGGTCAATGGTAAGAAGTATTACACAATTGATCCTAAAGCCAAGAAGGTAAAGGTTAAATAATATTCGATAAGTAATTTTGATGATCTAAAAGATGACAGTTTTTCATCTGATGAAAAACTGTCATCTTTTTAAAGGATAGGATATGATGGATATAAATGGTAAAACTAAAATTCTGGGTGTTATAGGTGATCCGATTGAGCATACTCTGTCACCAATCATACATAATACATTGTCTCGGATAAAGGGGATAAATGCGGTCTATGTTCCGATTCATGTAGAGGAGGACATAGCGGCTGCGGTAAAGGGACTTTATGCTTCAGGCGTATGTGGTCTTAATATTACGGTTCCTTATAAGCAGCAGGTTATGGAATCAATAGTAGATATTGATGCTCTGGCTGAGAAGATTGGTGCGGTAAATACACTTGTTCCGGATAAGGATGGCTATAAGGGCTATAACACCGATATGCCGGGACTAAAGAGAGCTATTGAAAGTAATGGTGTATCTTTATCTGGCAGAAAAGCGATAGTGATAGGTGCCGGTGGAGCGGCAAGAGCTGTATGTGTGATGCTGGAGGAATATGGGGCAGAGGAGATATATCTTCTTAACAGAACCATAGAAAAGGCTGAGGCCATAGCATCTGAACTTTCCAAGGTAAAGGCTCTTACTTTAAGTGATTATAAAGATATTCCCGATGGAAAGTATCTTATGTTCCAGTGTACTTCTCTTGGACTTAAATCGGGCGATGGTCTTGCAATAGATGATGACGATTTCTATAAGAAAGCAGATTATGGCTATGATCTTATCTATAATCCGGCTGAAACGCCTTTTATAAAAAAGCTTAACATTCTTGGTATAAGAAATGATAACGGACTTACAATGCTTCTCTATCAGGGAATCATTGCATATGAATACTGGTTTAAGGTAGATATAACCCAGCCGGAAGCGGACATGGTGCTTACTGAACTTAGGAAAGCACTGTACGGAAAGAATATAGTTCTTACCGGCTATATGGGCTGTGGTAAATCCACTATAGGAAAGAAGCTGGCTGAAAGACTTGGCATGACCTTTATCGACACAGATGAGGAAATAGTCAGAAGAGAAGGAAAGAGCATAAACGATATCTTTGCTGAGTCAAAAGAAGATGGCTTTAGAAAGATTGAAACAGAGGTATTAAGAAGTCTTGCTTATTATGGCGCGGATAATACAGATCAAGTCTCTACAGGAAAAGGTTTGGTTATCGCAACAGGTGGCGGTATAGTTCTTAAGAAAGAGAACATGCCTCTGCTTAAAACAGCTGGTAAAGTATTCTATCTGAAAGCGGATGCGGAAACTACCTTTAACAGAGTGAAGGGGGATGACTCCAGACCGCTGCTTTCAGCTGAAAGTCAGGAAGAACTTAAGGAGCGTATTGTGAATATGCTCAGGGAAAGAAAAGGCTACTATGAGTTGACGGCGGATGAGCAGATAGATACTGATAATAAGAGCATTGAGGAAGTGGTGGAAGAGATTATATCAAGGCTATATGATTAATAGCAAATATCTGATATGATATAAAGAGAATAATAAATATAACTTGAATAGAACCCTTTGTTATGGTAAACTTTAGTGGACTTTGCGAGGTTGGATATAGCCCATCTGTATCCAGGTACCGAGACTACTGAAAGGCTATGAAGTTTTTATCATAACAAAGGGTTCTTTCTTCATATCTTTTCAGTTGTTTCGGAAGCTTTGCAGGGTCAATACTAAGTAAGGGTAAAACCCTGTAAAAGAAAAGGAGAAACGAAATGTTTAAAAAGTATGAAATGGAGCTTGCCGGTAAAACTCTCAGAGTTGATGTTGACAGAGTAGGCAAGCAGGCAAATGGCGCAGTACTCATTCACTATGGAGACACAGTTGTTCTTTCAACTGCTACAGCTTCAAAGGAGCCAAGAGACGGCATCGATTTCTTCCCACTCTCAGTTGAGTATAATGAGAAGATGTATGCTGTAGGAAAGATTCCGGGAGGCTTCAATAAGAGAGAGGGAAAGGCTTCTGAAAATGCTGTTCTTACCTGTCGTGTTATCGACCGTCCTATGAGACCTCTTTTCCCAAAGGATTTCAGAAATGATGTTACTCTTGAGAGTTTAGTTCTTTCAGTAGATCCTGACTGCAGACCTGAGCTTACAGCTATGCTGGGTTCAGCTATCGCAACATCTATCTCAGATATCCCATTTGACGGACCATGTGCTACAACACAGGTTGGTATGATCAATGATCATCTTATCTTCAACCCAAGTGCTGCACAGCTTTCAGTTTCTGATCTTAACCTTACAGTTGCTTCAACAAAGTATAAGGTTATCATGATCGAGGCAGGTGCTAACCAAGTTCCTGAAGAGAAGATGCTTGAGGCTATCTTCGAAGCACACAGAGTAAATCAGAAGGTTATCGAGTTCATCGAGAAGATCGTAGAAGAGTGCGGAAAGCCTAAGTTCGAATATAAGAGCTATGCAGTTCCTGAAGAACTTTTCGAGGATATCAAGTCAGTTATCCCTCCTGAAGTTATGGAAGAGGCTGTATTTACAGATGATAAGCAGACAAGAGAGAAGAATATAGATGCATTCAAGGAGCAGCTCAAGGAAAGATATGCAGACAATGAATAGTGGCTCAGCTTCCTCGGAGATGCACTTTATCAGTATCAGAAGAAGACAGTTCGTAAGATGATTCTGAAGGATCATAAGCGTCCAGATGGTCGTAAGCTTGATCAGATCAGACCACTTGCAGCTGAGGTAGATATAATTCCTAGAGTTCACGGTTCAGCTATGTTCACAAGAGGACAGACACAGATCTGTGATATCGTAACACTTGCGCCTCTTTCAGAGGCACAGAAGGTTGATGGTCTTGATGATTTCATCACTGAGAAGAGATATATGCATCATTACAATTTCCCTTCATATTCAGTAGGTGAGACAAAGGTTAGTCGTGGTCCTGGACGTCGTGAGATCGGACATGGAGCTCTTGCTGAGAGAGCACTTCTTCCTGTTATTCCTTCAAAGGAAGATTTCCCATATGCTATCCGTGCCGTATCCGAGACATTTGAGTCTAACGGTTCTACATCAATGGGTTCAACTTGTGCATCATGTATGTCACTTATGGCAGCAGGTGTTCCTATAAAGGCTCCTGTAGCCGGTATCAGCTGTGGTCTTGTAACAGGTGAGACAGATGATGACTTCGTACTTCTTACAGATATCCAGGGTCTTGAAGACTTCTTCGGAGATATGGACTTCAAGGTAGCAGGTACTAAGGAAGGTATCACAGCTATTCAGATGGATATCAAGATTCACGGACTTACAGATGAGATAATCAAGGGTGCTATCGCTCGTACAAGAGAAGCTCGTTTCTTCATTCTTGATGAGTGCATGCTTAAGGCTATTCCTGCTCCTCGTGAGACAGTAAATGAATATGCTCCTAAGATTGTTTCTATGCAGATAGATCCTGAGAAGATCGGTGATGTAATCGGTCAGAAGGGTAAGATGATCAATTCAATCATTGAAGAGAATGATGTTAAGATTGACATAGATGATGACGGAATGGTTTCTGTATGCGGTATCAACCAGGCAGGAATCGATAATGCTGTTAAGACTATTCGTCTTATTGTTGATCCAATCGAAGTAGGCAAGGTATATGAGGGTGAAGTTGTAAGAATCATGCCTTTCGGCGCATTTGTACAGATCACTCCTAACAAGGATGGTATGATCCATATATCAAAGCTTGCTAAGGAAAGAGTTAACAAGGTTGAAGATGTAGTAAACATCGGTGACGTTGTAAATGTAAAGGTTCTTGAGATAGACAGAATGGGTAAGATAAGTCTTTCACTTAAGGATGTAGATGCACAGTAATTATAGAGTGGCATAGGAGGGGGTTACTATGCAGTATGGATATTTCGACAGTAAGAACAAAGAATATATAATTACAAAACCTAATACACCAGCTCCGTGGGCCAATTACCTTGGCTCCCCGGAGTACGGTGCTATCATATCCAATAATGCCGGCGGATACAGCTTTGAGAAATCAGGTGCCAACGGCAGAATCCTGAGATATGTCTTTAACAGCTTTGATCAGCCGGGAAGATATATCTATATAAGAGATAATGAAACAGGAGACTACTGGTCAAATTCATGGATGCCTGTAGGCAAGCCTCTTGAAAGCTTTATGAGCGAGGTAAGACATGGTACTGCTTATACAGTTATCAGATCTCAGTATACTGATATCATGACTGAAGCAACCTACTATGTTCCTCTGAATAAGACCTATGAAGTATGGGGAGTAAAGGTTACAAACAAGTCCGATAAGGAAAGAGACCTTACTCTTACAGGATATGCAGAGTTTACTAATGAGGGTAACTATGAGCAGGATCAGGTTAATCTTCAGTATACTTTGTTTATCACCAGAACATATTTTAAGAATAACAGAGTTAAGCAGGTTATTAATGAAAATGTAGACAAGGGCTCAGTTAACGGAAGTACTGTAAAGCAGAGATTCCTTGGACTTGCCGGAGCTGATGTATCATCATACTGTGGTGATAAGGAAGCTTTTCTCGGTGGATATCGTAATTATTCGAATCCTATAGGAGTAGAGTCCGGAGACCTTGGTAATAAGCTTAACTATAACCTGAATGCCTGTGGAGCTCTTTCATCCAAGATCACACTTAAGCCTGGTGAATCAAAGGATTTGGTATTCATCGTGGGAATGAAGCGTGATGAGGATGCAGAGGCAATTATATCTTCCTACAGCAACCCGGGAGAAAAGGTTGATGAGGAATTAAAAGAGCTTATCACTTACTGGCATGGAAAGCTTAATCATTTCCAGGTTAAGACTCCAAGCAGTGAATTCAATGAAATGATAAATACATGGAACGCATTTAACTGCTTCATGACATTTATCTGGTCCAGAGCAGCATCCTTTATTTACTGCGGCCTCAGAAATGGTTACGGCTACAGAGATACTGTCCAGGATATACAAGGTATCATTCATCTGGATCCTGAAGCTGCAAAGGAAAAGATACGCTTCATG